>VBAF01000200.1 GCA_005884705.1 Alphaproteobacteria bacterium | reverse complement strand
TCTCGTTCATGATCTCGCGATCGAACTTCTCGTGCCGGTTGGCCTCGATGACGCGCGGCATCAATTTGTCCTGGCAGTAGTCGCGCGCGGCGTCGCGGATCGCGATCTCCTCCTCGGTGAGCTGATCGTCGAGGAAGAACGGGTCCTCCCAGTCGAACGGCTTGGCGTCGGCGGCGATGCCTCGGGCGGCGCTCTTCATCGGAATGGCGGTTGCCATGGCTGCTCCTGTCGATCCTTCGGCGGGTCTTATCAGCCGGCGCCGGTCGCGCCAACTCGCGCAGGCGAGAAAGATTGTCGCCAACGAGGACTAGCTGACGGCGCCCGCGCTTGATCGCCTGGTGAGAGTCCGGAAGATCTCCAGATTGAGCTGGCCGAAGGCTTCCGAGGCGCGCAATTCGACGGTGCGCGGGCGCGGCAGGTCGATCTTGAGGTCGGCGGCGATCCGGCCGGGACGGGGCGACATGACGACGACGCGGTCGGACAGGAAGACCGCCTCGCCGATCGAATGGGTGACGAACAGGACGGTCTTGCGCTGCTCGCGGGCGAGGTCGCGCTCGCCCCAGATGCGCAACAGCTCGAGCGCCATGTCGTCGCGCGTCATGGCGTCGAGCGCGCCGAACGGCTCGTCCATCAGCAGCAGCGGCGGGTCGAGCAGCAAGGCGCGGCACAGCGAGGCGCGCTGCTGCATGCCGCCCGACAGCTCGCGTGGCAGCTTGTCGGCGAAGCCGTGCAGGCCGGCCATCTCGAGCAGCTCCTGGGCGCGCGCCCAGTAGGCGCGCTTCTCCTTGCCCGCCAGTTCGGCGGGCAGGAGGATGTTGTCGAGGATCGTGCGCCACTTCAGCAGGACCGGCGCCTGGAACACCATGCCGATGTCGGCGATCGGCCGGGTGACCTGGCGACCCTCGACCGTCACCGTGCCCTCGGTCGCCGGCCGCAGGCCGGCCACGATGCGCAGCAGGGTGGACTTGCCGCAGCCGCTCGGGCCGACCAGCGAGACGAACTCGCCGGCGCCGACCGACAGCGAGATGCCGGCGAGCGCCTCGACCGGGCCGCTCACCGCCTGATAGGTCATGCCGACCCGGGAAAGGTCGATCAGGGACTCCGCCACAGTTACTTCGGCATCTCGACCTTGGTGAGGAACTCGGTCGAGTAGACCGCCTTGCAGTCGACCTTCTTGGGCAGGCCCATGTAGGTGTTCACCAGCTCGACCGAATCGCACATCTTCTTCTCGTCGATCCAGCCGATGCCGTTCTTGGCGTAGCGCTCGGTCTTCATCAGGTCGACACCGAGCTGCATGTTCTGCGAGATGATGTCGACGTCGATTTCGGGCACGCGCTTCTTGAAGATCGCCATCGAGCCCTTGGGATCGGCCATGACGTCGCGCCAGCCCATGTAAGACGCCTCGAGGAAGGCCTTCAGCTGCTTGGGCTTCTCCTTCATGGTCTTTTCGGAGGCCATGATCGACATCGAGTAGATGTCGATGCCGAAATCGGCCCAGGACATCATCACGACGTTGCCTTTGCCGGCGGCTTTTTCATAGAACGGCAAGCCGGTGCTGTAGTCACCGACGCCGTCCATGCGCTTTTCGGCCACGGCGGCGATCTTGGCGGCAGGCTCGATGTTGACCCAGGTCACCTTGCTGGCGTCGATCTTGTTCAGCTTGGCGAAGGCCGGGAACATCTGGCGCTGGCTGTCGCCCGGCGGGGCACCGAGCGTGGCGCCTTCGAGATCCTTGGGCTTGCTGAGCGGCTTGCTCTTGAGGCTGAAGACGTTGTTTGGATTCTTGTCGAATACCATGCCGACGGTCTTCACGGTGGTGCCGCGCGCGGCGGAGGCGATCACCACTGCGGCATCGGCGAGGCCCGCATCGGCGCGGCCGGTATCGACCTTGGCGATCGAATCGCCCGAGCCCTTGGAGTTCTCGAGCGTCACGTCGAGCCCCTTGGCCTTGTAGTAGCCCTTGTCGAGCGCCACCCAGTAGGCGGCGTGGTCGCCGACGGCGAACCAGTTCAGCGCGAAGGTGAACTTGTCCTGCGCCGTTGCGCTGCCCGACGCGGCGAGCAACGCGGCGAGCGCCAGTCCCAGTGTGCGTTTCATGGTGATTTCTCCCTTCAATCGATTCCTTCGGCCCAGGGCGCCCACAGATGCGCCAGCAGGACGACGATGCCGTACAACAACAGACCCACGGTCGAGATCCAGACCAGCGCGGCGAAGGCGACGCTGGTATTCATGCTGCTCTGGGTCGTGACGATGACGTAGCCCAGGCCCTTCTGCGAGGCGACGAACTCGCCGACGATCGCGCCGACCACCGCCGCCGTCGCCGTGATCTTGAGGGCACTCAGGATGTAGGGCAGGGCGTTGGGGATGCGGATCTTGGCGAAGATCTTCCATTTCGGCGCATTGAAGACCCGGCCCAGATCGAGCATGTCGTCCTCGACCTGGCTGAGGCCCACCGCGGTGTTGATCACCACCGGGAAGAAGCCGATCAGCGCCCCCATCAGCATGTTGGGGAAGATGCCGTAGCCCATCCAGATCAGGAACAAGGGCGCGATCGCGACCTTGGGCAGGGTGTTCACGAACACCAGGAACGGCACTAGCGCGTTGGCGAGCAGCGGCGACCAGGCGATCGCGACGCCGAGCGCGACGCCGACGATCGCCGCCATGAAGAATGCGCCGATGATCTCCCAGGTTGTCGCCCACAGATGCTGCCCCCAGCTGATCTCGCCGTCCCACATCGCGTGCCAGACCGAGAGCGGGGCGGGCAGCAGATATTCGCGGATGCCGGTCGTGACGGCGAGCTGCCAGACGACGACCAGCGCGACGAACAGCGCAACGGTCGGCCAGTACTGGCGAATCAGCGCCGGGATTTTCATGTTAACGTGCGTCGCATTTCAGTCACACTGACGAAGGCATTTTGGGCCGTCAAGGCGAGGATCAGCCGTGCAGCTTTCCCTGTGCAACGAGGTGATTCGGGAGCTTCCCTTCGATCGTCAATGCGCTCTCGCGGCCGGCCTCGGCTATTCCGGCCTGGAGGTCGCGCCGTTCACCTTCGGCGACGAGGGTTGGCGCATGCCCCCGGCAAAGCGCGCGGAAGTCCGCCGCGCCTGCAGCGATGCGGGCCTCCAGGTGAGCGGCCTGCACTGGTTGTTGGCGGCGCCGGCGGGACTCTCGATCACGACCGCAGACCGCACGGTCTGGCAGAGCAGCGTCGATGTGCTGCGCGGCTCGATCGAGCTCTGCGCCGAGCTGGGCGGCGCCTATCTGGTGCACGGCTCGCCCGCGCAGCGCCGCGTCAGCGATCCAGCCGATGCAAGGCGCGCCGAAGAGGCGTGGGCGCTGGCGGCCGAGGCGGCGCAGAAGGCGGGCGTGGTCTACTGCCTCGAAGCGCTGGCCAAGCCGGATTGCAACCTGGTCAACACGCTGGCCGAGGCCGTCGCGGTGGTGAAGCGCATCGGCAACCCCGCCTTCCGGACGATGATCGATACGCTGGCGGCGAGCCTGATGGAGCCCGAGCCGGTGGCCGACGCGATCCATCGCCTGATGGCGACCGGCTTCATGGCGCACATCCAGCTCAACGACCGCAACAAGCGCGGGCCGGGGCAGGGCGCCGACAAGTTCGCGCCGGTCGTGCGTGCGCTGCGCGAAACCGGCTATGACGGCTGGATCGCCATGGAGCCTTTCGTCTATGAGCCTGACGGCGCCACCTGCGCGGCGCGCATGATCGGATACGTCACGGGTCTGCTGGAGCAGCCATGAAAGTCAAACTCGAGGAGGTCGAGCGCTACGAGCGGCCGATGAAGAACCGGCTCGCCTTCCGCTTCGGCGTGATCACCGTCACCGGCGGCATCCAGGCGGTGATCCGGGTGCGCATCTCGCTGCCCGACGGCCGCACCAGCCAGGGCGTGGCGGCCGAGGCGCTGGCTGCCAAATGGTTCGAGAAGAGTCCCGAATTCACCGACGAGCAGAACCTCGACCAGCTCCGCCAGTCGCTCGATCTCGCCATCGTGCACTACAAGGCGCATGGCGCCGACACGCCGTTCGGCCTGTTCACCGCCACCTATCGCGAGCAGCAGAAGAAGGGCGCGGCGCTCAAGCTCAATCCGCTGGTCGCCGCCTACGGGCCGGCGCTGCTCGACCGTGCGATCCTCGATGCGCTGGGCAAGGCGACCGGCAATTCGTTCGCCCAGATGATCGCTAGCAACCTGCCGGGCATCGTCACGTCCGACCTCACGCCGGACATCGAGCAGTTGGCCTTGCAGCGCTTCCTGGCAGCCCTGAGGCCCGCGCCGACTATTGATATCCGCCACACCGTCGGACTGGTCGATCCATTGACCGCCGGCGACCGCACGCCGATGGAGCGGATCAACGACGGCCTGCCCGAGACGCTCGAGGAGGTCGTGTCCTACTACCGGGGCCGCTACTACAAGCTCAAGGTCGCCGGCGACATTGCCGCCGACCTCGACCGGCTGACCCGCATCGCCTTCGTGCTCGACCATCGGCTGCCCGAATACAAGACGACGCTCGACGGCAACGAGCAGTACGACGACGTCGAAGGCATCGTCGAGCTGTGGCGCAAGGTCTGCGAGACGCCGGCGCTCGCCCGGCTCGCTCAATCGACGCTGTTCATCGAGCAGCCGATCAAGCGCAGCGTGGCGCTCAGCCGGTCGATCGAGCCGCTGGCCAGGCTGCGGCCGGTCATCATCGACGAATCGGACGGCGAGCTGTCATCCTTCCCGACGGCGCTGCGGCTCGGCTATGCCGGCGTGTCGAGCAAGAACTGCAAGGGCTTCTACAAGTCGATCCTCAATGCTTCGCGCGTGGCAGGCCTCGGGCCCGGCCATTTCATGTCGGCCGAGGACCTGACCACCCTGCCGGGAGTCAGCCTGCAGCAGGACCTCGCCCTGGTCTCGCTGCTCGGCATGACCCATGTCGAGCGCAACGCGCATCACTTCGTCGACGGCATGTCGTTCGCCTCGGAGGCCGAGCAGAAGGCGTTCGTGTCGGCCCATCGCGCCCTCTACGAGCGCAAAGACGGCCATCCGGCGCGGCTCAAGGCGCCCGGCGGACGGCTCGTTCTCAGCTCGCTGAATGTGCCGGGATTCGCGGTCGGCGCGGAGATGGACTTCCGGTCGATGACGCCCAGGACCTCGGGAGTTGCGCCATGAGCCTGCCTGACCGTTTCAGACGATCAAAGGCGACATCCTGGTGCTGGGCGTCGGCGGCAAGATGGGCCCGACCTTGGCGCGCATGGCCAAGCGCGCCCTGCCGCTCGGCCAGCGCGTGATCGGCGTGGCGCGCTTCAGCGAACGCGGCTTGCGCGAGACCCTGAGCCACCACGGCGTGGAAAGCATCGAGGCCGACCTGCTCGACCCCAACGCGCTCGACCGGCTGCCCAAGGCGCCCAACGTGATCTTCATGGCCGGCCGCAAGTTCGGCGCGACCGGCGACGTGCCGCTCACCTGGGCGATGAATGTCGGGGTGCCGGCGATGGTCGCCGAGGCCTTCAAGGGCTCGCGCATCGTCGCCTTCTCGACCGGCTGCGTTTACCCCTTCGTGCCGGTCGACAGCGGCGGCGCGACCGAGGACGTCGCGCCGGTGCCGCCGCCCGGCGATTACGCCACTTCCTGCGCCGGCCGCGAGCGCAT
>VBAF01000199.1:2139-14586 GCA_005884705.1 Alphaproteobacteria bacterium | reverse complement strand
AAACGATGGGTGCTAGACGTTGGCGAGCTTGCTCGTCAGTGTCGCAGCTAACGCGTTAAGCACCCCGCCTGGGGAGTACGGCCGCAAGGTTGAAACTCAAAGGAATTGACGGGGGCCCGCACAAGCGGTGGAGCATGTGGTTCAATTCGACGCAACGCGAAGAACCTTACCAGCCCTTGACATGTGACTCGCCGGGATCAGAGACGGTCCCTTCGGTTCGGCCGGAGTCAACACAGGTGCTGCATGGCTGTCGTCAGCTCGTGTCGTGAGATGTTGGGTTAAGTCCCGCAACGAGCGCAACCCTCGTCTCCAGTTGCCATCAGGTTATGCTGGGCACTTTGGAGAAACTGCCGGTGACAAGCCGGAGGAAGGTGGGGATGACGTCAAGTCCTCATGGCCCTTACGGGCTGGGCTACACACGTGCTACAATGGCGGTGACAATGGGATGCGATGGCGCGAGCCGGAGCCGATCCTAAAAAGCCGTCTCAGTTCGGATTGCACTCTGCAACTCGAGTGCATGAAGTTGGAATCGCTAGTAATCGAGGATCAGCATGCCTCGGTGAATACGTTCCCGGGCCTTGTACACACCGCCCGTCACGCCATGGGAGTTGGTTCTACCCGAAGATGGTGCGCTAACCGCAAGGAGGCAGCCAGCCACGGTAGGATCAATGACTGGGGCGAAGTCGTAACAAGGTAGCCGTAGGGGAACCTGCGGCTGGATCACCTCCTTTCTAAGGATGATCGGAAGCAATTCCGGTCGTTACTTACACAAAATCGAAGTCGGGTTTCTCAAGCCCGACCGCCGCCGTCGACGCATCCCTTTCCTGTGATGGTTTCCCCGACTGGGGTTTAGCTCCTTGGGCTAGTAGCTCAGCTGGTTAGAGCGCGCGCTTGATAAGCGTGAGGTCGGAGGTTCAAATCCTCCCTGGCCCACCAACTTCGCGCGATCGGCTCGACCTTCGGGAAAGCCGTTCGCGCCGAAAACGGTGAAGTCACCGAAAACGGCGAAAACGGTAGAAACGGAGCCGGACGGATCACCGCTCAACGGGGGCATAGCTCAGTTGGGAGAGCGCCTGCTTTGCAAGCAGGAGGTCGTCGGTTCGATCCCGTCTGCCTCCACCACCATCACACAGGTGCACAGACACCCGATGCAAATCGCATCGGATTGTTCTTTGACATCGTTCATCGGAAATGAGGTCTGAAGTCTAGATTCCGCGCTCCGTCGCCTAGGCGGAGCGGTAGGAAAGGGTAAGAACAAGGCCGTTGTGTTGTGGGGGTCGTCCCCTGCACGGAACGAGCCGAAGGACGATCGAGAGATCGCCCTTCGCTGACAAACAGTTGTGAAATCAAGCACAACAAGGGCGTTTGGCGGATGCCTTGGCACTGAGAGGCGATGAAGGACGTGGTAGGCTGCGAAAAGCTCCGGGGAGTTGCCAACATACTTTGATCCGGAGATATCCGAATGGGGAAACCCCATCCATCAGGATGATCGTTAACTGAATCCATAGGTTGACGAGGCAAACCCAGGGAACTGAAACATCTCAGTACCTGGAGGAAAGGACATCAACAGAGACTCCGTTAGTAGTGGCGAGCGAACGCGGACCAGGCCAGTGATATGATCGTAAGAACCGGAACACTCTGGAAAGGGTGGCCATAGCGGGTGATAGCCCCGTACGGGTAGAAAGCGGTCGTATCCTTGAGTAGGGCGGGACACGTGAAATCCTGTCTGAACACGGGGGGATCACCCTCCAAGCCTAAGTACTCCTCAGTGACCGATAGTGAACAAGTACCGTGAGGGAAAGGTGAAAAGCACCCCGACAAGGGGAGTGAAAAAGACCTGAAACCGAACGCCTACAAACAGTCGGAGGCCGCAAGGCTAACGGCGTACCTTTTGTATAATGGGTCAGCGACTTACTCTGTGCAGCAAGCTTAAGCCGATAGGTGTAGGCGCAGCGAAAGCGAGTCTGAATAGGGCGACCAGTTGCACGGAGTAGACCCGAAACCGGGTGATCTAGTCATGGGCAGGTTGAAGGCGCGGTAACACGCGCTGGAGGACCGAACCGGTTACCGTTGCAAAGGTATCGGATGACCTGTGATTAGGGGTGAAAGGCCAACCAAACTCGGAAATAGCTGGTTCTCCGCGAAAACTATTTAGGTAGTGCGTCGAGTGATTGCCCTCGGGGGTAGAGCACTGGATGGGCTAGGGGGGTCCAAAGCCTTACCAAACCCAACCAAACTCCGAATACCGAGGAGTACAGCTCGGCAGACAGACGGCGGGTGCTAAGGTCCGTCGTCGAGAGGGAAACAGCCCAGACCGCCAGCTAAGGTCCCTAAGTCATGGCTAAGTGGGAAAGGATGTGGGAAGGCCAAAACAACCAGGAGGTTGGCTTAGAAGCAGCCATCCTTTAAAGAAAGCGTAATAGCTCACTGGTCTAATTAAGCAATCCTGCGCCGAAGATGTATCGGGGCTAAAGCCATGCACCGAAGCTGCGGACTCGAAAGAGTGGTAGCGGAGCGTTCCGTAAGCCTGTGAAGGGAGACCCGTGAGGGCTCCTGGAGGTATCGGAAGTGAGAATGCTGACATGAGTAGCGATAAGAAGCGTGAGAGACGCTTCCGCCGTAAGTCCAAGGGTTCCTGCGCAAGGTCAATCCGCGCAGGGTTAGCCGGCCCCTAAGGTGAGGGCGACAGCCGTAGCCGATGGGAACCACGTCAATATTCGTGGGCCTGCTGGAAGTGACGGATCCGAAAAGTGGCCCGAGCTCGTTGGCGAATGCTCGGGCGGCCCAAGGGTTCCAGGAAATAACTCCAGCGTATAGACCGTACCCTAAACCGACACAGGTGGACTGGTAGAGTATACCAAGGCGCTTGAGGGAACCATGTTGAAGGAACTAGGCAATTTACCCCCGTAACTTCGGGATAAGGGGGCCTCTGTCGGTCTCGACAGAGGGGCACAGACTAGGGGGTGGCGACTGTTTAACAAAAACACAGGGCTCTGCTAAGCCGTGAGGCGAAGTATAGGGTCTGACGCCTGCCCGGTGCCGGAAGGTTAAGAGGAGAGGTTCACGCCTTGAATCGAAGCCCCGGTAAACGGCGGCCGTAACTATAACGGTCCTAAGGTAGCGAAATTCCTTGTCGGGTAAGTTCCGACCTGCACGAATGGCGTAACGACTTCCCCGCTGTCTCCAACATGGGCTCGGCGAAATTGAATTCCCCGTGAAGATGCGGGGTACCCGCAGTTAGACGGAAAGACCCCGTGCACCTTTACTACAACTTTGCAGTGGCATTAGAGATTGGATGTGTAGGATAGGCGGGAGCCTTTGAAGCTTGGGCGCTAGCTCAGGTGGAGGTAACCTTGAAATACCGCCCTTTTGATCTTTGATGTCTAACCGTGGTCTGTCATCCAGATCCGGGACCCTGCATGGTGGGTAGTTTGACTGGGGCGGTCGCCTCCCAAAGAGTAACGGAGGCGCGCGATGGTGGGCTCAGGCTGGTCGGAAATCAGCCGCTGAGTGCAATGGCACAAGCCCGCCTGACTGCGAGACTGACAAGTCGAGCAGGGACGAAAGTCGGCCATAGTGATCCGGTGGTTCCGCGTGAGTGGGCCATCGCTCAACGGATAAAAGGTACGCCGGGGATAACAGGCTGATACCACCCAAGCGTCCACAGCGACGGTGGTGTTTGGCACCTCGATGTCGACTCATCACATCCTGGGGCTGGAGCAGGTCCCAAGGGTTCGGCTGTTCGCCGATTAAAGTGGTACGTGAGTTGGGTTCAAAACGTCGTGAGACAGTTTGGTCCCTATCTGCTGTGGGTGTTCGAGACTTGAGAGGAGCCGTCCTTAGTACGAGAGGACCGGGATGGACTTACCTCTGGTGTACCGGTTGTGACGCCAGTCGCAGCGCCGGGTAGCTATGTAGTGAAGGGATAAACGCTGAAAGCATCTAAGCGTGAAACCCGCCTCAAAACTAGGTCTCGCTGAGAGTCGTGGTAGACCACCACGTTGATAGGCCGCATGTGCAAGTGCAGTGATGCATTCAGCTTAGCGGTACTAATAGCTCGATCGGCTTGATTTCATTCGTTCCGTGCAGCGGTCGACATCCGCTGCCGGCTTTGTAGCGCTCCTCACGGAGCGCAGCCCGCACGGGCTTCAGACCTCATCTTTGCGCTTCGACGACCTGGTGGCAGTAGCGAGGGGTGAACACCCGATCCCATTCCGAACTCGGCCGTGAAAACCCTCAGCGCCGATGGTACTGTGTCTCAAGGCACGGGAGAGTAGGTCGCTGCCAGGTCTTCCAAGCGCAAAGATTTTCCGATTGAACGAACTCTGCAAAGCACGTGCAGGAGAATCGACGCGGGGTGGAGCAGCCCGGTAGCTCGTCAGGCTCATAACCTGAAGGTCGTAGGTTCAAATCCTGCCCCCGCAACCAGTTTAAAAAGCCGTCCTCGCGAGAGGGCGGCTTTTTTTGTTGTCCGCAACGCGCCATCACCGCGGGCGTCCAGGATTAGCGCGCCGCGAACCACAGCTTCGGGTCGGCCGCTCGTACGCGCGCTTCCGGCAGGCCGAGCTCGCGGCGGACGATGTTGGTGCCCTCGACCAGCGCGACGCACTTGTAGAACGCGATCCGCCGCGACAGTCCCTCGCGGCCGAAGCCGCAATCGGTGCTGATCACCAGCTGCTCCTTCGGGATATATTCGAGCGCCTTGCGGATCAGCGCCGCCACATGCTCGGCCGGCTCGACGACGGTGTTGCAGTGGTTGACCACGCCGATGCCGATCTTCTTGTCGGTCTTGATGTGCTTGAACAGCGGCAGGTCGCGCCCTTCGGAGCTGGCGCACTCGAGGGTCAGCACGTCGCAATCGAGCTGCAGCAGGTGCGGCAGCGCGCGCTCGTAGCTCGGCACGTTCCAGTAGACGCGCTGCTGATTGGGATTGCCCCAGCAGGTGTGCACCCAGATCTCCGCCTTGACGCCCGTGAGCTGGCGGTTGAAGGCCTCGGTCAGGAACTCGAGATCGCTGTCCTTGCAGTCGGGCTGGATCGAGCGCCCGTGATGCGGCGGTTCCTCGACCTGGATCAGCGGGCAGCCGGCGTCGGCTACGTCGCGGAACTCCGCGTTCATGATGTCGCAGAGATCGAGAATCATCGCCCGGTCGTCGACGTAGAACTCGTTCCACAGCATCGACGCCAGCGCCGGCGCGCAGATTGCGCCGAACTTCACCGGCCGGTCGGATATCCGCTGCGCCACCTTCCACAGCTCGGCGTATTCCAGCGGGCCGCGCGTCAGCTTGCGGCGCACCACACCCGGCTGGTAGGCCTCCTGCACCTCCCACAGGATCTTGCCGGGGCGCAGGTTGTGACGGGCCATCCAGCCGCGGGCGGTGTCGCGGTGGCCCTCGATCCCGCCAAGGCGTTCGATCGGATAGAAGAACCACGACTTGCCGCCCACGGTGAGGTCGAAGCGGCTGTCGCCGTCGGTTACGATGTCGAGGCCGGCCGCCTCCTGCTCGGCGATGATGCTGGCGACGGCGTCGAGGTACTGCTCGCGGAACAGCGAATCGCCCAGTGCCGACTTGAACGATCGGCCCTCGAGGCTGCGGTCGAACCACAGCGGCCGCGGATAGGAGCCGGTGACGGTCGTCGGCAGCATCAGGTCGCGCGTGACGGTGAGCACCGGCCACCTCCTATTCGAGCTTGATGTTGGCGCGCACGACGATGTCGCCCCATTTCTTCGCCTCGCTGCGGACCAGCTCGGCGAAGTCGTGCGGCGGCAGGCCGCCCGGTGAGGATCGCGGCTGTCTCGCGATAAAGCCGATCGACGATCTCGGCCGGCGTGCCGCTGCGCACGGCAATGCCATACCATGACGTCACGTCGAAGCCGGGGTAGCCGGCGTCGGCAACCAGCGGAACCTCGGGCAGGAGCGGCGAGCGCTCGAGGGCGGCCACGGCGAGCGGCCGCAAGCTGCCGGCGCGGATGAACGGCAACGCCGACGAGATGCCGAGAAACATCAACGAGACGCGTTCGCCGACGACGTCGTTCAGGGCCGGCGCGATGCCGGTATATGGGACATGCAGCATGTCGATGCCGGCCTCGACCTTCAGGAGCTCGCCGGCGAGATGCGCACCAGTCGCCAGACCGGGCGAGGCGAAGGAAAGCTTGCCGGGATTGGCCCTGGCGTAGGCGACCAGCTCGGCGACGCTGTTTGCCGGCACCGTCCGGTTGACGACCAGCACGTTCGGCACCGTCGCCAGGATCGTCAGCGGCAGGAAGTCTCGGGCGGTGTCGAAGGGCAGGTTCTTGTAGAGGGTCTGGTTGACCGTGAGGCTGTTGGTCGGCGTGAGGACAAGTGTGTAGCCGTCGGCCGGGGCGGCAGCGGTTGCCGCCATCCCGATGTTGCCCGATGCCCCGGGCCGGTTGTCCACGATCAGGTTCTGGCCCAGCCTTGTCGACAGCTTCTCCGCGGTGATCCGGGCGATGGTGTCGGCGACACCTCCGGCAGGCCACGGCACGATGAATTTGATCGGCCGGGCCGGATAGGCCTCCGCCCGGGCATTTCTCCCCACGGCGAAGAGCAGGGGAAGGCTGAGGACTGCGCGGCGGCGATCCGGATGGGAACAAAAGGAGTCCCCGCTACGCGGCCTTGCGCACCGCACGGGCCACTTCGCCCCAGCGCTCGAGGATCTTGGGATCGACGTTGCGCCAGTGCGAGGCGAGGTAGATGACGAGCCGCGCGGCGATGCCTTTGTAGCGCTCGATCATGCGTTCGGCGACGTCGTCCCAGCGCGCCACCACGGCGAACTGCTCGAGGATCTCATCGGTGATAAGCGCCTGGCTGCGCGCGCTGTCGCCCGACCTCAGGCAGTCGCGCAGCTGGTCGCGCAGGCCGGTGTGGCCGAGATCGTCGAACTGGAAGGCATAGTTCGGGGTGGCGCCATAGAAGGCGAGCGTCGTCTTCGCCTCCTTGATCGGCGTGACCCGCTCTTCCGGCGTATTGCCGGCCGCCACGATGACCGGGATGATCTTGTCGATCGTCGCGGCGTCGCGGCCGGCGCGGGCGGCGCCTTCGGCGAGACCCGGCAGCAGGCGATTCCTGATGTAGTGCATCGAATGCATGGGATGGACATGCACGCCGTCCGCGACCTCGCCGGCCACCCGGACCATGATCGGCCCGACCGCCGAGATGTCGACCTTCACGTCCTCGTAGTCGTGCCGCGGCGGCGTCCACTGCTCGGTCAGCAGGCTGAGCTTGTAGTAGCGGCCATCGTGCCCAGGCAGGCCTTCACGGCCAGCACATAGTCCTTCATTTGCGGCGCAGGCTTGTCGAACTGGCTGGCATAGCGCCGCTCGATATGGGCCTTCACCTGGCTGCCCAGCCCGAGGCGGAACTTGCCTCCTGTGTTCTGCGCCAACTCCCACGCGATCTCGGCCGAGATCATCGGGCTGCGCGCAAAGGCGATCGCGATGCCGGTCGAGAAATGCAGCGACGGCGCCGCCAGCGAGGCGGCGGCGATGTTCATCCACGGCACCTGATGGCCTTCGGTGAACTGCATGCCGGAGAAGCCGGCGGCCTCGACCCGGCGCGCCAGAGTGGCCACGTTGTCCCAGGTCGTGGCCCGGGTCATCACGTCGAATTCCATGGATCGCTTCCTCCGCCCTCGCGGCCTTGCCATGCCCGCGACAGGTGGGTCAAGTTTACGGCCGGAGCAACGGAGGCGGACATGAGCCAGGAGACTTCAGCTCGGCGTGACGTTCTCAAGGGGATGGCTGCCGCGGGCGCGACCGGCCTGGCTGCCGGGACATTGGCGCAGGGCGCGGCTCATGCAGCCGGCGCGCCCGCCTACAATCCGGACGCCCGGTTCGAGCTTGCCGTCAACGAGGTCGAAGTCCGGCGCAACGCCGCAGGGCGGATGCTGATGGCCCGGATCTATCAGCCGCAAGGGACCGGCCCGTTCCCGACGGTTATCGACCTGCACGGCGGCGCGTGGAACCGCAAGGACCGCCTGGCCGAACAGCCGATGGATCGCGCGCTCGCCGCCAGCGGACTGCTGGTCGTCGCCGTCGACCTGACGCTGGCGCCCGAAGCGCGCTATCCGGCCTGCGTCCAGGATGCCAACTACGCCGTGCGCTGGCTCAAGGCGAATGCCGCGCGCTGGAAGGGCGACGTTTCCAGGCTCGGCGTCTACGGCTCGTCGAGCGGCGGCCACGTCGCCGAGCTCCTGGCGATGCGACCGCGCGATCCGCGCTATGCCGCGATCGCGCTGGCCGCGGCGCCCGACGTCGACGCCACGGTCGCCTACGTCGCGCTGCGCTCGCCGGTCAGCAACACCTTCGCGCGCTACCAGAATGCCGAGCGCCGTCGCAACGAGGGCATGATGGAAAACAACAAGGTGTTCTTCTCGCCGTGGGAGACGATCCACGAAGGCAATCGTGCAGGGCGCGCTCGACGACAACGTCCTGCCGGAGGCGCAGGAGAAGTTCGCCGCCACCTACCGGGCGGCGGGCGGCGCGTGCGACTATCGCCTGTTCGAAAACTCGGTTCACGAATGGGTCGCCGAACCCGGGCCGCAAACCGACAAGGCGCGCGAGGTGGTCAAGCAATTCATCGCGCGGCAGCTGAAGGCCTGAGCCATGCCGGCTCCGCGTTAGCTGGCGCAGGCCGGGAAGTCAGGCGGGGACGCCGCGCAGCTGCGCCGGGTCGAACCGGCGGAGCCGGTCGGGCGCGAAGCGCGCCAGATCGATCTGGCGCGCTTCGCCGTCGAGGATCAGCTCGGCCATCGCCTCGCCCGTGGCAGGGGCATTGAGCATGCCCCAGACATTGTGGCCGCTTGCGACATAGGCGCCGTCGACGCCCGCCACCGCTCCGATCAGCGGCAGGCTGTCCTCGGTAACCGGCCGGAAGCAGGCTTGCCGGGCGATGACCGGCGCCGCGGCCAGCGCCGGCGAGATCGCCCGACACAGCGCCTCGAGCCGATCGTGCGCACCGTCGTCGGGCGCGACCTTGGCGGGATCGATCGGCAGCGTGTCGGTGCTCGAGATCGCGCAGGCCCACACCGTGCCGTCGGCGCGCGCGAACACTTCGGGCGTCAGCACCTCGCCATTCGCCTCCTGGTATTCGAGGAACAGCGCCTCCGCAGGCACGGCGTCACCAGTCCGGAAGATCAGGCTGTGGCCTTTGTAGCCGTACACCGCTGGTAGCGGCAGCCAGCGCGTCGCCAGGATCGACCACGGTCCCATGGCGATGACGACAGCATCGCCTTCGACGATCTCGCCGTCCTCCAGCGCGACGCCCGCGACAGCGCCGTTCGGCTGTCGCGCCAGATCGACGACGGTGCCGTGCCGCAGCTCGGCGCCCAGCGCCTCGGCGGCGCGCATCAGGCCGGTGGTGAAGGCGCGCGGCTCGACCAACGCCGTCGTCTGCGGCGAGCCAAGCCGGCCGGTGATCGCCACCTGCTCGGACAGCCACGGTTGGCGCTTCGCGCCGCGCGCGGCTTCGTTCTCGACCGCCCAGCCGGCATAGGTTTGCAGTCGGCGATAGCCCCAGGGATTGCCGAGCGCATCGGCGAGCTCGGCGTGAAGGACGAAGCTGCGCCGGGCCAGCGGATCGAGAGCGGTGCCGCGGCACCAGTCGAGCGCCAGGAAGCCGCCCGACTTGCCGGAGGCGGAGCCCGCCACTTCGTGGCGCTCGATCACGATCGGCCGGGCGCCGCCGCGGGCAAGGAAGTAGGCGATGGCGACGCCGATCGCGCCACCGCCGCAGATGACAATGCGCTGGGCCACGAGCGATCAGTGCAGGCCGTAGAATCCCATCGCGCCGCCGGCCATGATCTGATGTTGCGCGTCGGCCGACAGTCCCGTCATGCGCTGGCGCACCATGTCGGGTGCGCCGGGAAAGAAGCCGTCGCGGTGGGGGTAGTCGGTCGCCCACAGGATCTTGTGCGGGCCGATATACTCGGCGAGCGCGCCGAGCGAGCCCTCGACCGGCTCGAACGAGATCCAGCAGTTGCGCCGGAAGATCTCGCTCGGCCGCATGCCGAGGCCTGAATCGTTGAAGCCCTTGTCGTCGAAGTGGCGGTCCATGCGGTCGAGCCAGGGCGCGATCCAGCCGCCGCCCGATTCGAGAAAGCCGACCCGCAGCTTCGGATGCCGCTCGCACACGCCGCCCCAGATCATGCTCATCGCCGCCAGCATCATTTCCATGGTGTGCGAGATGATGTGCTGCGCGCCGCGGCCGTCGAAGCGGTCGACGCCGACCGTCGGCATGCCGCTGTTGCCGCCTTCGTGCAGGCCGATCGCGAAGTCGAGCGCCTCCGCGGCGCTCCAGAACGGCTCGTAGTCCGGCGAATGCAGCTTGCGGTCGTTGTAGGGATTGGGCCGCAGAAAGCCGCCGCGGAAGCCGAGCTGCTCGCGCGCGAAGCGCATCTCCTCGATCGCCGTCTCGATCGACTGCATCGGCAGCATGGCGATGCCGAACAGCCGGTCGGGATAGGGCTTGCAGTAGTCGGCGAGCCAGCGGTTGTAGGCCCGGCACATCGCGCCGGCGAACGCCGGATCGGCGATCGAGCCGACGAACAGGCCGAGGCTGGGATAGAGGAACGCGGCGTCGATGCCGTCGAGATCCATGTCGGGGATGCGCGCATGCGGATCGAAGCCGCCCTTGCGGCCGTCCTCGTAGTCCATGCTCTCGGCGGCGACCTCACCCTGGCGCGCGCCGACGCCACCGATGCCGCCGAATCCCGCACGGCTGCCGAGCATCTTCTCCTCGAGCAGCAGGCGCTGCTTGCCGTGATTGTCCCTGACCAGCCGGGGCGCACGGTCGCGATAGGCGGGATCGAGGTAGTCGTTCCAGAGCGTGAACGGCTCCAGGATGTGTCCATCGGCGTCGATGACATTGTAGCTGCGGGCCATGGTTCCCTCCTCAGCCGCGAGCGCTCGCGGGCATCAGCCGGTCGATGTCCAAGTGTGTCACCTGGTCGGCCGTGACGGCAATGGTCGTTCCTCCGTGCCGGACGGCCAAGGACAGGATGTGAGTCGGCGTCGGCGTCACGATGCAGAACTGCCAAGCGGCCGGGTCGTCGCGGATGGCCGGGTCGAAGCCGATTGCGAGCGGCGCCAGGGTGAAGGCGAACTGATCGAGCGGCAGGGAGAGGCCGTCGCCGTGCGCCTTGATGTAGGCCTCTTTCAGTGTCCAAAGCCGAAAGAACAGGGCGCGCTGCTCGGCGGCCGGCGCGCTGCGCAGTAACGCGCGCTCGGCCGGCGCGAAATGGCTGTCGGCGATGTCGACTAGCCGTGTCGAACGCTCGACCTGCTCGATGTCGACGCCGATCGCATGATCCAGGGTGATCGCGCAGGCGACGGCGCCGCGGGTGTGCGACAGGTTGAAGGCGAGCCGATCCAGGCGATGGTCGGGATGAAGGGACGGCTTGCCGTGCGAGCCGCTGACGAAGCGCCAGGCATCGGCCGGCCGACCGGCGAGCTGCTGCAGCAGGATCCGCAGCAGAGCGTGCGCGGCAATGAACGGTTGCCGGTCGCGCTCATGCACGAAACGCACGGCGCGCGCCTGCTCCTCCTCATCGAGCAGGCTCATCCAGCGGCTCCAGGTCTCCAGCGGCACGTTGGCCAAGGCCAGCCACCAAAGCCCCGCGCGGTGGGGAGCAAGTGGTTGCCACGCATTGACTGCCATGCCGAACCTTACCCGGAATGCCCGTCCCCGGCAGCGAGTTGTGGCATTTGAGTGGCCTCCTTGCCTTGGCCGAGCAACCAGAGGGCTTGTCGCCCGACGATCCAATTCGAGTGATCGTACGCTGACGCGCCAATCCGGAGGTCCCTGTTTGGTCACTACGCAGGAATGTATCGCCGATGTATCGACAAGGTGGATCGCCGACTGGCCCGGAAGCCGGCATCGAGGTGTGTGGCATTTGCCGCGTTGGAGCACCCATGCAGCCGACCGTCGTCGAACCGGACGTTGCGCAGAGTAGGAAGTTTCGGAAGGCCATCGAGCCGCCCAAGAAGTGGACCTCTACCGCAGCGCGAATTGCCTCCGTCGCCGTGACCCAGCCGCAGGCGATTGCCCTGCGCGCAGGCAGCGCCGAGATGACCTACGCTGCTCTGCTGCGCGCCAGCTCGGCGCTCGCCAGCGAATTGGTTGAGCTTGGCATCGGCGCCGACACGGCGGTCGGCGTCTGCCTGCCGCGCTCGTTCGCCCATGCCGTCGCCTTCCTGGGCGTGCTTCAGGCGGGGGCGGCGATCCTGCCGATCGATCCCGCCTGGCCGCGGGCGCGCATTGGCGCCGTGCTCGAGGATGCCGGCGCCAGCGTCGTGATCACCACCCGGGGGCTGGCGCACGAGCTGTCCGCGGCTCATCGCACGGTATTGACGCGTGATCCGACGGAACTGCCCTCGGCGCCGGTGCCGCAACCGGCCCAGGCCATGACGGCCGACCCCGAGCAGCTC
>VBAF01000199.1:0-2092 GCA_005884705.1 Alphaproteobacteria bacterium | reverse complement strand
CCGAGCGACCGCACAAGCTGCGTTGCCGGGCTGAGCTTCGACGCGGTGATCTGGGAGTTGATGCCCGCGCTTGCGGCCGGTGCGACGGTGCATCTGGCGCCGGAGGAGGCGCGGACGTCGGCGGGCGAGCTGCAGCGCTGGCTGATCGAGCAGAGGATTACCGTCGCCTTCGTGCCGACGCCGCTGGCCGAGACGCTGATCGCCGGCGACTGGCCCGACACCGCCTTGCGGCTGCTGCTGACCGGTGGCGACACGCTGCACGTCTGGCCGCGCCGCGATCTGCCCTTCACCGTGGTCAACAATTACGGCCCGAGCGAATGCGCCGTGGTCGCGACGTCAGGCATCGTGGCCGCCGGCCCGCGCGACGGCCTGCCAACCATCGGCAAGCCGATCGCGCGTTGCGAGATCCATATCCTCGATGAAGAAGGCGATCCGGTGCCGCCCGGCGAGATCGGTGAGATCCATATCGGCGGCGAGAATGTCGGGCGCGGCTACCGCAACCCGCCGTCACCGGCCGCCGAGAAGTTCGTCACGCTGCGGGTGCGCGGCGCGGCCCATCCGCAGCGGCTCTATCGCAGCGGCGATCTCGGCCGCTGGACCGCCGAGGGCGAGATCGAGTTCCATGGCCGCAGCGACACGCAGCTCAAGGTCCGCGGCTACAGGGTCGAGCCTGACGAGGTCTCGGCCGTGCTGAATCGCCATCCCCTGGTGGCGCAGAGCGCGGTCGTGGCGCGGGGACAGGGCGCCGAGCGGCGGCTGATCGCCTACGTCGTGCCCCGGGAGCAGACGGTGCCGCGCGCCGGCGAGCTGCGCGATTTTCTCGCCGCGGCCCTGCCCGCCTACATGGTGCCGGAGCTGTTGGTGCGGATGGCGGCGATTCCGCTGACCAACAACGGCAAGCTCGACCGCAACGCGTTGCCGGCGCCGATGCCGGTGAACGCGCTCCCCGACGTGCCGTTCCGCGCGCCGGCCGCCGGCGCCGAAGTGCGCATCGCTGCGATGGTCGAGGAGCTGCTCGGCATCCAGGGCGTCGGCGCCGACGACAACTTCTTCCTGCTAGGGGGACACTCGCTGCTCGGCACGCAGCTCATGCTGCGCCTGCGCGAGGCATTCGGCGCGGAGCTGAAGCTGAGAGATCTGTTCGACGCCCAGACGGTGGGTCAGCTCGCGTGCAAGGTCGTGTTCGAAGTCACGCGCCTGGTGATGTCGATGGACGAAGACGAGATCCGCAAGCGTCTCGCCTAGCTTTCGCATGGACCAGTCAACGCACGCGTCGACACCTGCGGCCGGAGGCGCCGCCAGCCAACCGAGCCTCTACCGGTTGCTCGATCCGGACGTCCTCGCCGATCCCTATCCGCTTTATCGCGCGCTGCGCGAATGGGATCCGGTCGCCTGGGATCCGTTCCTGCATTGCTGGGTGGTGACGAGCTACCCCGGCGTCGTCGAGGTCCTGCACAAGTTCACCGCCGATCGCACGCCGACGCCTGATCAGCTCGCCGCCATGGGATTGCCGGCGCTCGGCCCGGTCGCCGAGGTGATGGTGCGCCAAATGCTGTTCATGGACCCGCCGATCCACACCAAGATTCGCGGCCTGTGCTCGCAGGCCTTCATGTCGCGCAAAGTCGACCATCTGCGGCCGCACATCCAGGACATCGCCGACGGCCTGATCGAGGCGGTCGGGACGCCGGGCCGGATGGACGTGATCGCCGACTTTGCCAATCCGTTGCCGGCCATCGTCACCGCCGAGCTGCTGGGGGTGCCGACCGGCGACCATGAGCAGCTCAAGGCATGGTCGGCCGACTTCGCCGAGATGCTGGGCAATTTCCAGCACAACCCCGACCGCGTCGCGGGGGTGCTGCGCAGCCTGAAGGAGATGACGCGCTACTTCCAGTCGGCCGTGCGACGGAGCGACCATGCGCCCGGCGGGCTGATCCGGCTGCTGTGCGAGGCGTCGGAAAGCGGCGCCCATCTCAGCGAGGACGAGGTGGTGGCCAACGTCATCGTCACCATGGTGGGCGGCCAGGAGACGACGACCAACCTGATCGGCAACGGCCTCCTGACGCTGCTGCGCAACCCTGCTGCGCTGGCCCAG
>VBAF01000606.1:3215-4544 GCA_005884705.1 Alphaproteobacteria bacterium | reverse complement strand
CCCGCATGCACGACGTCGACCGTCATCGGCTGCCCGGGGTGGCCCTGCATGCCGATCGGCGTGGCGTTGACGATGCCTGCGGCCGAAGCGGCGGCGGGCTCCGGCGCGTCTAGCACGTGGGCGCGCCCACCCAGGTCGGCGCAGAGCTTGCGGGCGCGGTCCCTGTCGCGGTCGTAGACGCCGAGGGCGCCGACGCCGAGATCCATCAGCGCGAAGGCGACGGCACGGCCGGCACCGCCGGCACCGAGCTGCAGGACGGTCCTGTCGCGCGCGGTGTCCTGGCCGAAGGCCTCGATGAAGGCGGTGCGGAAGCCCGAGCGGTCGGTGTTGTGGCCGGTGGTGTGCCCGTTGGCGCCGATTACCACGGTGTTGACCGCGCCGATCTGCCGGGCCTCGTCGGACACCTGATCGAGCAGCGGGATCACCGCTTCCTTGAACGGGAAGGTGACGTTGACGCCGGCGAAGCCCGCGGTGCGGGCCGCGGCCAGAAGACCGTCGAGGTCGCAGCCGGGCAGGGTGTCGACATCCATCAGATGGTAGTGGCCGACCATGCCGATCGCCGCGAAAGCGTCCTCGTGCAGCGCCGGCGACAGCGACTGCTGGATGTTGGCGCCGATCAGGCCGACCAAGATGCGGGTCATCGACCTATCCCTTGTATCCGGCCAGGCGGGGGAGCCAGAGTACAGCCTCGGGAACGAACGCGATCAAGGTGAGCACGAGGATCGCCGCGACGATGAACGGCACGGCTTCGCGCACCAGCGCCC
This sequence comes from Alphaproteobacteria bacterium, assembly GCA_005884705.1. Classification (GTDB taxonomy): domain Bacteria; phylum Pseudomonadota; class Alphaproteobacteria; order Reyranellales; family Reyranellaceae; genus Reyranella. The sequence continues at coordinate 3,780 of VBAF01000606.1, read as the reverse complement.
ACAGCGGCTGCTTGGTCATGCTGGCCAGCACGAACAGCAGCAGGCCATAAGGCGGCGTGACCAGGCCGATCATGATGTTGACCACTACGACCACGCCGAAATGCACCAGGTCAATGCCCAGCGCCTTGGCCGTCGGGATGAAGATCGGCACGATCACCAGCAGGATCGTGCTGCCTTCGAGCAGGCAGCCCAGGATCAGCAGGATCACGTTGACCAGCAACATGAACTGGAAGGCGGTGAGGTGGTAGCCGCCGATGAATTTCTGCAGCGACAGCGGGACGTTCTCGACGGTGACGACGTAGTTGAAGACCAGGGCGCCGGCGATCAGCATCCCGACCGATCCGGTCGCCTTGGCGCTGCCGATCAGGGCCTCATAAAGCTGCCGGAAGCTCAGCGAGCGGTAGATCAGGGTCGACGCCAGCAGCGCATAGGCGGCCGCCAGGGCGGCGCCCTCGGTCGGCGTCGTCACGCCGCCATAGATGCCGAACAGCAGGATCACCGGCAGCATCAGCGCCGGCAGGGCGTTCAGCGTGATCCGCGGCACGTCCTTCATCGGCACCGCCGG
>VBAF01000606.1:0-3150 GCA_005884705.1 Alphaproteobacteria bacterium | reverse complement strand
CGATCGAGGCGTCCGACACCGAGGCGTAGAGCACCATCGGGATCGACGGCGGGATGATCGGCCCGATGATGGCCGCCGAGGCGGTGATCGCGCCGGCATAGGCGATCGGATATTTGCCGTCCTTGGTCATCATGCCGATGATGATGCGGCCGATACCGACGGCGTCGGCGATCGCCGAGCCCGACATGCCGGCGAAGATCACGTTCGACACGACGTTGACGTGGCCGAGGCCGCCGCGGAAGCGACCGACCAGCACCAGGCAGAAGCGCAGCAGGCGGTCGGTCAGGGTGCCGACATTCATCAGGTCGGCGGCGAGGATGAAGAGCGGGATCGCCAGCAGTACGTAGCCGTTGAACAGGCCGTTGAGCAGCTGCTCCGCCGCGGTGCCGGGATCGAGGCCGGCCAGCAGCAGGTAAAGGATGGAGGCCAGGATCATCGAATGGCCGATCGGCAGGCCCATGAAAGCCAGCGCGACGATGGCGATGACGGCGATTGTGAACGGGCTCATGCCGGGCGCGGTCCGCGCAGGGCAAGCCAGACCAGCCAGACGTAGCGCACGATGCAGGCCACGGCGAAGATCACGTAGATCGAATAGAGGTAGCTTATCGGCACCTGCAAGTAAGCCGAGCGCTCGACCTTCATGAAGGCGACGAACGAGGTGGCGGCAGGCAGCGAGATACCGTAGAGCGCGATCAGCGTTACGCCGGTGATCACGGTGAAAACGCGGCGCACGCGCTCAGATACGTTGCCGTACAGGATGTCGAAGCGGACCTCATCACGTTCCGAGACGACGAACGCAGCGCCCCACAGGATTCCCCACATCCAGCACAGGATGCTGAGCTCCTCGGTCCAGCCCACCGGGTTGTTGAAGACGTAGCGCAGTACGATCTGAATCACGAAGCTGGCGAACATCGTCGCCAACAGCAGGGCGGCGATATTGTGTGTCCGGCGCAGGAACCACTGCAACGAGGCCGTCACGCGTGACGCCTACTTGATGGCGTTGATGCGTTCGAGCGCACCCTTCGGCCAGTCGGCGCCATACTTGTCGAGGTACTTCTTCTGCGCACTGGCGCGGAAGGCGGCGAGGTCGGGCTCGTAAACCTTCTTGCCCTCCTTCTTGAAGTACTCGATGACGTCCTTCTCCTGGGCGTTGAACTTGGCCGTGGTGTCGTCGATCGCCTTCTCGGCAGCGGCCTGCAGCTTGGCCTGCTGGTCGGGCTTCATGGCGTCCCACACCTTGCCGGAGATCGACATCACGTCGTAGCCGATGACGTGGCCGGTCAGCACGAACTGCGTCGTCACCTCGTCGAACTTCATCAGCCTGCTCGACACTAGCGGATTGTCCTGGCCGTCGACCGTGCCGGTCTGCAGCGCGGTGTAGAGTTCGGCGTAGGCGACCGGGGTCGCCGAGCGATTCGCCGAGAAATTGCCAAAACTCGCCGGGCGGCATGCGCAGCTTGATCCCGGCGAGGTCTGACGGCGTCTTGATCGGCTTGTCGGGCCGCAGGTTGACATGGCGGGCGCCGAAATAGACCGGCGTGATCACCCGGATACCGAGCTTGTCTTTGGCCATCTTGATGAATTCCTGGCCGACTTCGCTCTTGAAGGCCTTCTTCATATGGTCGGCGTCTCGGAACAGGTAGGCCGAGGTCATCAGCGACCAGGCCGGCAGCTGCTTGGAGATGTCGGCTGGAGCCAGGTTGCACATCTCGAGGTTGCCGCGCTGCATGGCGACCAGCTCGGTACCCTGCTTGAACAGCGTATTACCCCAGTAGGGCTCGAACTGGAAATCGTCCTTGATCGCCGCGCCGAACGCCTTGTAGCCCTCGGCCCGTAGGTCCTGCTCGGTGAAGGCCGCGGAGAACCGCAACTTGGTCGGCCCCTGGGCGTGCGCCGCCACTCCGACCCATCCCATTCCCGTCATTGCCACGCCCCCGGTGACGACGCTTCGGCGATCGATCTTCTGCATGTTGGTTTCCTCCATCAACCAGAATGTACCGTTTGGTTCATTCAGTCAAATAAACAGTCCCCACCGCATTGCGGCTCCGTTCAGCGGCTGACGTGGCCGACGACGATGTCGATGATCTGCGCGCGCCGCGCCGCCAACGCCTTGGCCGAGGTCATGTCGCGCCGGAAGATGGTCGAGAAGGTCGCGCGGTTGGCGACGTGGAAGATGCCGAGCGCGCTTATCGACATGTGCAGCTCGACCGGATCGATCGAGCTGCGAAACAATCCTTCCTTCTGTCCGCGCTCGACGATGTCGCGTACCGCGTCGATCACCGTCACGTTCAATTTGCCGATGGTCCGCGAGCGCTTCATGTGCGCGGCGTCCATGATGTTCTCGTTCATGACTAGGCGCACGAACTCGGGATGGTCTAGGTAGTAGTCGAAGGTCGAGCCGACCAGCTTGCGCAGCGCCATGCCGGGCGGCAGGCTAGCGAGATCAAGCGTCGCCTCGGCACGGCGGATCGCGCTGTAGGCCTCCTCGAGGACCGCGAGATAGAGGCCTTCCTTACTGCCGAAGTAGTAGTAGATCATGCGCTTGCTGGTGCGCGTGCGGTTGGCGATGGCGTCCACCCGTGCGCCGCCATAGCCCTTCTGGGCGAATTCGCGGGTGGCAACATCGACGATGTTGCGACGGACGCCGTCCGGGTCGTTAGTCCGCCGCGGCTTGGTCTTCATGTATTCTCACTAATGCCCGCCTCGGCGCAGATCACCATGCGGTTCCGGCAGGCGGCGGCCGCTTTGAGGATGGGCGCCGCCACCGCCACGCCCGAGCCCTCGCCCAGCCGCAGCGGCCGTTGGCCGATCTCCTGCAGCAGGCGCGCATGGCCGGGCTTGGCCGAGCGGTGGGCCATCTTGCAATAGTCCAGTGCGTGACGGTCGCGCAGAAGCCGGCGCATTTCGTCGAAAGTCGGCGTCGGGGAGACATATGAGGCGTTCATCGCGGGCGCGGAACATCCTATATTTGTTTCACCCTGACCAGCCCCAACGAAGGCCGAGGGCGAACAGCAGGTTGGCGCCTGCGAGCATGCGGTTGCCCAACCCGCGTCGCTCACGCGACCCGAGTAGCGCCGAGATCATCAGCTCATCGGTGAAGATGACGAACAGCCAGTTGGTCGAGACACCGTATCGTGCGCGATCGCGTCG
>VBAF01000198.1 GCA_005884705.1 Alphaproteobacteria bacterium | reverse complement strand
GCACCTCGGCCACCGCGCGATAGTCGCGCCGCAGGAAGGCGACCAGCAGCTCGGCGAGATAGCCGCGTGTGTCGGGATCGACCCGGCCCATGATGCCGAAATCGACCGGCACGATGCGGCCCTGGCGGTCGACGAAGGCGTTGCCGCCATGCATGTCGGCATGGAAGAAGCCGTCGCGGAACACTTGGTAGAAGAAGGCCTCGGCGCACTTCTTCATGATCAGGTCGGGATCGTGGCCGGCGGCAACGATGGCGTCGCGGTCGCCGATCGGAATGCCGTCGACCTGCTCCTGGGTCATCACCCGCTGCGCGGTGCGGTCCCAGTCGATGACGGGCGTGCGATAGCTGGGGTCGTCCTGGAAATTCTCGCCCAGCTCCTGGGCGGCGGCAGCCTCCATGCGGAGATCCATCTCGACCCGCACCACGTCAGCGAACGCCTTGACCGATTCGACCGGGCGCATCCTGCGGAAGCGCGGCTGGGTGCGCTCGACCAGCTCGGCCATCCAGTAGAAGAGGTCGAGGTCGCGCGCGTACGCCGCCTCGATGCCCGGCCGCAGCACCTTGACCGCGACCGGCCGGCCGTCGGTCGTGGTGGCGAAGTGGACCTGCGCGATCGAGGCGGCGGCGATCGGCACGTCATCGAAGCTGGCGTAAAGCGCCTCGACTGGCCGGCCGAGCTCGAGCTCGATCGTGCGGCGCGCCTGCGCGCCGGGAAAGGGTGGCAGATGATCCTGCAGTCGCGCGAGATCGGTGGCGACCTCGTCGCTCAAGAGATCGGCGCGCGTCGACAGCGCCTGGCCGAGCTTGATGAAGCTCGGGCCCATCTCCTGCAGTGCCGCCGCGAGCCGCTCGCCGGGCCGCCGCGCGTCGCGGCGCCAGGCGAAGAGGCGCGCCCAGGCGATCAGCGCCGGCGCGATGCCCAGGGTCTCGAGCGGGAACAGCGCATCGTGGCGCGCGAAGCTCAGCGCCACGCGCAAGAGGCGCCAGCTGTTGCGCAGGGCGCGCAGCATTCCTAGATCCGCCAACCCGAATGGAGGGCGACGATGCCGAGCGTCATGTTGCGCCAGGCGACGCGCTCGAAGCCCGACTCGCGCATGCGCCGCGCCAGGTCGCGCTGCGACGGGAAGCGGCGGATGCTCTCGTGCAGGTAACGATAGGATTCGGCGTCCTGCGCGATGATCCGCCCGAGTAGCGGCAAGGCGCGCTCCGAATAGGCGTCGTAGACCTTGCCGACCGCCGTCGAAGTGACCTTGCTGAACTCCAGGCACAAGTAGCGGCCGCCGGGCTTGAGCACGCGATGCGCCTCGCCGAGCGCCTTGTCGATGTCGGTGACGTTGCGCAGGCCGAAGGCGATCGTACAGGCGTCGAACGAGCGGTCGGGGAACGGCAGGCTCTCGGCATCGCCGGTGGTCCAGGTGAGGCCGCGCAACAGGCCGCGATCGGCGGCGCGGTCGCGCCCGACGTCGAGCATCGCCGGGTTGATGTCGCAGATCGTGACGGCGGCGCCTTCGCCCAGACGCTCGGCGATGCGGAAGGCGATGTCGCCGGTGCCGCCCGCAACATCGAGAAATCTCTCGCCCTTGCGCGGGGCGAGCACGTCGATCAGGGCGTTCTTCCAGAGCCGGTGCACGCCCGCGCTCATCAGGTCGTTCATCAGATCGTAGCGCGGCGCCACCGATTCGAAGACGCGGCCGACCAGCCGCGCTTTCTCGCTTGCCGGCACGTCGCGATAGCCGAAGGATGCCTTGTCGGCAGGTTCAGTCATGCGGCGCCAACCTAGAGGAATCGCCATGCTGCTGAAAGACCGGGTGATTCTCGTCACCAACGTCGAAAAGTTTGCCGGCCATGGCACCACGGAGGTCGCTCTGGCGCAGGGTGCGATCGTTCTGGCGCACGACCCCTCGTTCCAGGAGCCGAGCGCGCGCCGCAAGTACGAGAGCCACTATCCCGGCGCCCATGCGTTGAGCGCCGTCGAGCCCGAGGCGCTGGTCGAGCTGGCGCTCAGGCGCCATGGCCATATCGACGCGCTGGTCAACAACGATGCCTATCCGGCGTTGCGCACGCCGCTCGAGGAAGCGCGCATGGAGGATTTCCGGGCGGCGCTCGAGGCGATGGCGGTGCAGCCGCTGCGCCTCGCCCAGCTCGTGGCGCCCGCGATGCGGCAGCGCAAGTCGGGCCGCATCGTGTTCGTCTCCTCGGCGGCACCGCTGCGCGGCATCGCCAACTACGCGCCCTATGTCGCCGCCCGCGCGGCGGCTAATGGGCTCGTCTCGTCGCTCGCCAAGGAGCTCGGCCGCGACGGCATCACGGTGAACGCGGTCGGCTCCAACTACGTCGAGAACCCGGACTATTTCCCGCCGCAGCTCGTTGCCAATGCCGAGGCGATGGCCAAGATGACCGCGCAGATCCCGCTCGGCCGTCTGGGCAAGAGTGCGGAGCTCGGCGCGGCGATCTGCTTCCTGTGCTCGGACGGCGCTGGCTTCATCACCGGCCACGTTCTGCCCCACGCCGGCGGTTGGGCGTGACGCGCCAGCGGGGGCGTGCCAGACGTCACGCGTCCCGCCCGAATCCCACCGCCGTGGGACGCCTGAAACGCCGGCCGGCATGCATTTCAGGCGATTCGTCCCAGAATTCCGCCACCCCCTGCTAGCATTGCTATCATTGCTAGCACCCGTCGCCCTGGAGCGGGATGACCCGCTCTAGTCGCACTTCGGCGGCGGGAAAAGCGTCACCTCGCGCGCCTCGAGCAACAGGGCAACGTTCTGGCGCTTGATCAGCCGGCGCAGGATCACGCCCGATTCGTGCAGCAGCCAGAACTCGTCGCCGAACTCGTTGAAGTCGCCGACCCGGCGGCGCACCGCGAAGGTGCGGCCCTTGGCGAAGTCCTTGGTCGAGGTGCGCAGCTCCTTGGGCAGCGCGGTCGGAATCATCTGTTCCGGCGGCAGGCGCTGGAAGCGCTCCACGATCGGCTTGTGGAAGCGGACCATCTCGATGGTGTGGATCTCGATCGGATCGGGCTTGTTGGCGAGCAGCGCGTCGACCAGGGCCGCCCGCGCCGCGGCCGGCGGCAGGGTGCCGGCCGGCAGGTCGCTCGCCTGGATATGGCTGCCGAGATCGGCACGGAGCTTCCCGCCGTCGGCGCCCAGCGTCGCCTTGACCGTGGCGTTGCTGATGCGGGCGTTCAACCGCAGGCGGGTCTGATAGGCGAGCTGCGTGGCGTCGAGCGATTCGGTCGCCGTCAGCCGCTCCTCGAGGCGGTCGGCCTGGGGACCGAGCTTGGACCCCGCCGGCGCGCCCTTGTCGATGCCGAACTGATAGACCTCGCCCACGGTCCAGCCTTGGCAGCTCCGGATCAGGCTATAGGTGCCCTGCCCCTCGGCCTGGCCGGTCTTCTCGGCATCGGCCGGCAGCTTGACCTCGTAGGACACCGAATGGCTGTTGAGCCCGGCCTGCGCCACGGGCGCCGCCAACACCATCGCCAGCACGAGAACGACCCGTCCGATCATGGCCTTCGATTAGGCGAAACGGCGCGCAGCGGCAATGCTGGCGATGTATCGGCGCCGAGCGAGGCCCGGCCCGGGCGGCGGCCCTCGCCTAGCCGAACGCCTCTTCCCACGTCCCGCGCGTCGACGCCTTCGAGTACTCCGTCGCACGGTTCTCGAAGAAATTCGTGTGCTCGATGGCGTTCAGCATCTGGTCCATCCAGGGCAGCGGGTTCTTCGCGTCCTTGCGGTAGATCGGCTGCAGGCCGAGCTGGATGAGGCGGCGGTCGGCGATGAAGCGGATGTAGCGCTTCACGTCGGTCGCGGTCATGCCTTCGATGCCGTCGATCTGGAAGGCGAGGTCGATGAAGGCGTCCTCGTGGTCGACGATGGTCGAGCAGGCGAGGTAGATCTCGCGCTGCAGCGCCTCGGTCCAGATCTCCGGGTTCTCCTGCACGAAGGTGCGGAACAGCTTGATGATCGAGTTGCAGTGCAGCGTCTCGTCGCGCACCGACCAGGTCACGATCTGGCCCATGCCCTTCATCTTGTTGAAGCGCGGGAAGTTCATCAGCATCGCGAAGCTGGCAAACAGCTGCAGGCCCTCGGTGAAGGCGCCGAACACCGCCAGCGTCTTGGCGATGTCGGCCTTCGAGGAGACGTTGAACTCCTGCATGTAGTCGTATTTGTCCTTCATCTCCTTGACGGTGAGGAAGACCGAGTACTCCGTCTCCGGCATGCCGATCGTGTCGAGCAGGTGGCTGTAGGCGGCGACATGGACCGTCTCCATGGCGGAGAAGGCGGCCAGCATCATCTGCACTTCGGTCGGTTTGAAGACCCGCGAATAGTGCCGCATGTAGCAGTTGTTCACCTCGACATCGGCCTGGGTGAAGAAGCGGAAGATCTGCGTCAGCAGATGGCGCTCGCTGTCGGTCAGCTTGTTGCGCCAGTCCTTGACGTCGTCGGCCAGCGGCACTTCCTCGGGCAGCCAATGCAGGCGCTGTTGCATCAGCCAGGCATCGTAGGCCCACGGATAGTGGAACGGCTTGTAGATCGGCTTGGCGTCTAGGAGGGACATGGTGTCTTGCTACTCGCGAGGGGAGCGGGATGGGATGGGATGACTACGTGGATTTCGGGGACACAGGGGCCGGGCTCGTCATCGTTCAGCGCCAGGTTTCGTTGAGCGGCGGCTTGAGCTCGTCGATCAGCCAGCTCTCGTCGGCCGCCGCCGCCGGCCGCACCAGCAGGTGCGTCGCACCGTAGCCGATCGCGGTGTCGACCTTGTGCCCCGTGCGCCGCCCGACATAGAGCACGCGCCAGCCCCGGCCGTAGCGATAGGCGAAGGCGTAAAGCGCATCCCGCACGTTCGGCCGCGCGCCGATCGGATGGACGTCGAAGGCGAGCGAGCGGTTCGAGAGATAAGCCGTCTCCGCCGCCGGCTGCCGCCACGCGCTCAACAATCCGCGGAGGAGCGGACCGACCGTCTCCGGCGAGCCCAGGGCGGCTGCACCGCCGGCGGGCAACAAAAGGCTAGGCATTCCCGACATCGCTTCCCCCGTCAGCTCATTGGCAGCTCAGACACTCCTCGTACTCGTTGTTGTTGGCCCCGCCGGTCGGCGTACCGACCGGCAGGGGCGGGGGGGCGTCGAGTCTTGGGGCCGAGAGAGCCTGATCGCCGAGCGGCGAGACCACCGCGTCGTTGGAGACGACGTCGGCGCGCTGGATCGACAGCGAGCGGCAGTAGTAGAGCGTCTTCACGCCGCGCTTCCACGCCATCATGTGGATCTGGTGGAGGTCGCGCTTGTGCACGTCGGCCGGCAGGAAGAGGTTGAGCGACTGGCTCTGGCAGACATAGG
>VBAF01000605.1:1812-2538 GCA_005884705.1 Alphaproteobacteria bacterium | reverse complement strand
GCAACCGAGCATATCGGCGTGGTCGGCGGCGGCGCCTGGGGCACGGCACTCGCCTGCCTGGCGCGCCGCGCCGGCCGGCAAGTCACCCTGTGGTCGCGCGATCCGGCGATCTCGCGCGCGATCGCGGCCGACCGCGCCAACCCGGTCTATCTGCCGGGCATCGCGCTCGATGCCGGCATCGCGGCGGCCGACAATCTCGACGCGCTCACCGGTTGCGACGTGCTGCTGCTGGTGTGTCCCGCGCAGGCGGTGCGCGGCCTGCCGACCGCGGTCAGCATCGCCACCTGGAATCCGACGCTCGGCCAGTCGCTCGCGACCTCGATCGCGGCCGGGGCATTCCGCCCGTACTGGACGCACGACATGCTGGGCGTGGCGCTGGGCGGCGCGCTCAAGAACGTGCTGGCGATCGCCGCCGGCATCGTCGAGGGCCGCGGTCTCGGCCACAACGCCGCCGCTGCCCTGGTGACGCGCGGCTTCGCCGAGATGGCGCGGCTCGGGCTGGCGATGGGGGCGGAGCTCGAGACGCTGACCGGTTTGAGCGGCCTCGGCGATCTGGTGCTGACCTGCCATGGGCCGCTCTCGCGCAATCGCGCGCTCGGCCTGGCGATCGGCAAGGGCACGGCGCTCGGCGACTACATGCAGGGTCGCCGCCAGGTGGTCGAAGGCGAGGCGACGGCGCCGGCGGTGCTGGCGCGCGCGGCGCGGCAGGGCATCGAGATGCCGATT
>VBAF01000605.1:0-1750 GCA_005884705.1 Alphaproteobacteria bacterium | reverse complement strand
CTGAAGTCCGAGCCCTCGGCCTATTCGTGGGATCAGCTCGTCAAGGACAAGCGCACCTCGTGGACCGGCGTTCGCAACCCGCAGGCCGCGCTCAATCTCAAGGCAATGAAGGCGGGCGATCTCTGCTTCTTCTATCATTCCAACGAGGGCAAGGAGATCGTCGGCATCGCCAAGGTGCTCAAGGCCGCCTATCCCGATCCGACCGACAAGGCCGGCAAGGCGGTCGCCGTCGAGGTCGCCGCGGTCGAGCCGGTCAAGCAGCCGGTGACGCTTGCCGCGATCAAGGCCGATCCCCGGCTCAAGGACTTCGGGCTGGTGCGGCAGTCGCGGCTCTCGGTCGTGCCGGTCAACGACGAGCAGTGGAAGCTGATCCTGAAGATGTCCGCCGCCAAGTGATCGACAACCGCCGCGGCATCCTCGCGATGTCGGCGTCGGTCGTGGTCTTCATCTTCAACGACGCCTTGATCAAGCTTGCCGCCGAGACCATGCCGCCGCTCCAGGCGATCGGCCTGCGCGGCGTCTTCGCCACCCTGTGGTGCGTGCTGGCCTTGCTGGTGCGCGACGAGCTGCGCCACGTCCATCACCTCGCCCATCGCTCGGTCGTGCTGCGCGGCGGACTCGAGGCGCTGGCTGCCATCACCTACCTGGTCGCCCTCGCCTACATTCCGTTCGCCATCGCCACCGCGATCAACATGTCGACTCCGCTGTTCCTCGCCGTTCTCGCCGTGCTGTTGCTGGGCGAGAAAGTCGGCTGGCGGCGCTGGTCGGCGATCGCGGTCGGTTTCGCGGGCGTGCTGATGGTGATCCAGCCGCGGCCCGGCGACGTCAATATCTGGACCTGGATGGTGGTCTTCTCCTCGCTCGCCGGCGCCCTGCGCGACGTCGTCGCCCGCTGGGTGCCGCCGGTCGTGCCGACGCTCGTGGTGTCGCTGAGTTCGGCGATCACGCTCGCCGTCGTCGGCTGCGCCTGGGCGGCGCTCGACGGCTGGCAGCCGATGAGCCTGCGCGGCGTCGCTCTGGTGCTCGGCTCCTCGCTGCTGCTGGCGGCGGGCTACCAGTTGCTGATGATCGCCCTGCGCTCGGGCGCGGAGTTCTCGGTGATCGGCTCGTTCCGCTACGCCTCGGTGCTGTGGGCGCTCGCCATCGGCTATGTGCTGTGGGGCGACGTGCCGAACCTTCCGGCGGTGGCCGGCATCGTGGTCGTCGTCGGCGCCGGCCTCTATATCCTCCATCGCGAACGCAAGCTGCGGAGAGCGTCCAATGCCTGACCAGGTCGTCGTCGGTCCGCTGCAGGAGCACGATCTCGGCGCGGCGGAACTCATCCTGCGCCGCGCCTTCGGCACGTTCCTCGGCGCGCCAGATCCCGACACTTTCTGGAGCGACCTCGACTATGTCCGCAGCCGCTTCCGCGCGCCGCATGTCGCGGCGTTCGGCGCGACGCTGAATGGCGCGTTCGTCGGCTCGACCTTCGCCACGCGCTGGGGCAGCCTGGGCTTCTTCGGGCCGATCACCATCCGCACCGACCTGTGGGACCGCGGCATCGCCCAGCATCTGCTGCGCGCGACCGTGGCGCAGTTCGACGCCTGGAATCTCGCTCACTGCGGCCTGTTCACCTTCGCCCACAGCGCGCGCCACGTCGGCCTGTACGAGAAGTTCGGCTTCTTCGCGCGCTACCTCACCGCGATCATGGTCGCGCCCGCGACGCGCGCTTGCGGCGGATGGCAGCGCTTGAGCAAGCTGACGGCCAGCC
>VBAF01000197.1 GCA_005884705.1 Alphaproteobacteria bacterium | reverse complement strand
AGAACACCTCGCTGCTCTATGTCGTGGCCATCCCCGACCTGATGTACACCGGCTCGATCATCGTCTCCGACACGTTCCGGCCGCTCGAGGTCTACACCGTCGTGGCGATCGCCTACTTCATCATCCTCTATCCGCTGACCTTGTGGGCGACCAGGCTGGAGGCGCGCGTTGACCAATAGCGCCATGGTGCGGGTCGAGGGCTTGCGCAAGAGCTATGGCGCGGTCGAGGCGGTGCGCGGCGTCACGCTCGAGGTGCAGCGCGGCGAGGTCGTGGTGGTGATCGGCCCGTCGGGCTGCGGCAAGTCGACCCTGTTGCGCTGCCTCAACCTGCTCGAGGAGCCGCAGGCCGGCTCGCTGCAGGTGCTCGACCGCAAGATCGAGTTCGGCCCGGGCAAGCGCTTGCCGCACGGCCGCGACCTCGCGCGCTTCCGCGCCCGCTTCGGCATGGTGTTCCAGCAGTTCGACCTGTTCCCGCACATGACGGTGCTGCAGAACGTCATGTCCGGCCCGGTAATCGTGAAGAAGATGGCGAAGGCCGAGGCCGAGCCGATCGCCCGCGAGCTGCTGGGCAAGGTCGGGCTGGCGGCCTTCACCACGCGATTCCCGCGCGAGCTGTCGGGCGGCCAGCAGCAGCGCGTCGCCATTGCGCGCGCCATGGCGATGCAGCCCGAGATCATGCTGTTCGACGAGGTGACCTCGGCGCTCGATCCCGAGCTGGTCGGCGAGGTGCTCGACGTCATGCAGCGGCTCGCCATCGACGGCACGACGATGATCGTGGTGACGCACGAGATGAATTTCGCGCGCGACGTCGCCGACCGCGTGATCGTGATGGACGCCGGACAAGTGGTCGAGCAGGGCAAGGCGGAAGAGGTCTTGCTCGCGCCCACGAACCCGCGTACCGCGTCCTTCCTGGCGCGCTTCCACAGCACGATCGGCGAGCGCAAGACCTGAAGGGGAGTGAGATGTTTCCGGCAAAGCAGGACCTGACGATCTGTTTCGCGCACGCGGCCTATCAGATGCAGGCGCGCTTCGAGGCGCGCAAAACCGGCATCCGGAATTTCCAGGTGCGCGCCTACGACGACTTTCAGAAGCGAGTCGGCGAGGCCGACGTGGTCGTCGTGTCGGGCATGTGGAAGAACGACCTCATCCCGGCCGCCGCCAAGCTCAAGTTCATCCAGTCGATCAGCTCGGGCATGGACCAGTATTCCAAGGAGCAGCTCGCGGCGAAGCAGGTGCGGCTGGCCAGCGCCGCCGGCGTCAACGCGCGCGCCGTCGCCGAGCATGCGATCGCGCTGATCCTCGCCGTGGCGCGGCGGCTACCCGAGGCGCGCGACAATCAGCACAAGAAGTTCTGGCGCGGCATGATTGGCGACCTGACGCAGCGCGAGGACGAGCTCGGGGCCAAGACCATGCTGGTGGTCGGCATGGGCCGCATCGGCAGCCACCTGGCGATGCTGGGCAAGGCGTTCGGCATGAAGGTGGTCGGCATCCGCCAGGATCCGGCCAAGGGCGCCAATGGCGCCGATTCGATCCACGGCATGGCCGATCTGGTGAAGCTGGTGCCGCAGGCCGACATCGTGGCGCTGACCTGCGCGCTCACGCCGGAGACGACCGGCCTGATGAGCGCCGCAGCCTTCGCGGCGATGAAGCCGTCGGCGATGTTCGTCAACGTGGCGCGCGGCAAGGTGGCTGACGAAGCGGCGCTGGTCGCCACCATGAAGGCCGGCAAGATCGCCGCGGCGGCGCTCGACGTCACCGCCGAGGAGCCGCTGCCCGAGTCCTCGCCGCTGTGGGCGATGCCTAACGTCTTCATCACGCCGCACACGGCGGGCGAGACGCGGGCCTACGAGGACAATGTGATCGATGTCCTGATCGAGAACCTGGAGCGCCTGTGGAAAGGCGACCAGGTTCTGCGCAATCAGGTCCTTTAGCTACTTCAGCTACTTCTTCTCGTCGGGCTTCTGCTGGCCCTGCGGCTGCGGCTTCTGCTGCGGCTGAGGGGCCGGTGCCGGCGCCGGGTGCGGTGCCTGCTGGGCCTGCTGCGGTGGCGGCGGTGACGGCGGCTTGGGCGGCTGCGGCGCGGCCTGATGCTGCGGCTGAGGCGGTGGCGCAGCTTGGTGTTGCGGCTGCGGCTGCGGCTGCGGTGCGGGAGCGTGGGCCTGCTGCGGCGGCGCCTGGGGTTGCGGCGGCGGGGCCGCATGCGACTGGCTGGGCTGCGGCGGAGCCGAAGGCTGCGGGGCACGCTGCAGCTGCTGCTGCGGCTGAGGCGCCGGCGGAGTTGCCTGATGCTGCTGCGGTGGCGGCGATGGCGGCGTCACCTGATGCTGCGGCTGGGGCGGCTGCGGCGCGGGCGTCGCCTGGCGCTGCGGTGCACTCGGCGTTGCAGGCTGCGGCGCGGGCGCACTCTGCGCCTGCGGCGGCTTGGGCGGCTCGCCAGGCTTGGACGGCTGCGGCGTGGCCTGCTGCCCAGGCTTGGGCGGCTCCACCGGCTTGGGCGGCTGCGCGTTGGGCGTCGCCGCATTGGGCTGCGTATTGGCCTGCGGCTGGCCCGGACGCGGCGGCTCGGGACGCTGGCCGTTGCGGTCGCGCACCGGCGGCAGGGTGGCCTGACCCGGCTGTCCTGGCTGAGCCGGCTGCGTCTTGTTCTGCTCGCCTGGCAGCGTCGGCACGCCCGGCCGGTTGGCCGGCGCGTTGGCCTGCGGCTCGCCCGGCTTGGGCGCGTCACCCGGCTTGGGCGGTGTGGCCGGCTGGGTAGCCGGCGCGGTCGCCTGCTGCGGACCGGGCTGGGTCGAGGCGGGCTTGCGCTCGCCCTGGATTTGCGGGAGCGGCGGGGCCGAGGCATTGCGCGGCTCGAGCTTCGGCAGCGCCGCCTTGGCGTCGGTGTTCGTCGTCACGGCCGAGCGCGACACAACCTGCGGGCCCGGCGCCGTCTTCTGCTGGGGCTCGGGCTTGATCGCCTGCATGGCCGGCTGCGCCTGAACCGAAGCGGTGGCGTTGGGCTGGGCCTGCGGGGTCGTGGTGGCATTCGGTTCGCCCGGACGACGCGGCGGCTGGCCGGACGCCGGAGCAGTCGCGGTGGCCGGCGCTTGAAGGGCGCGGACCGAGACGGTCGGCGACGGCGGCACCGAGACGGCCGCCACCGGCACGGCGGCGATCTTCTCCGGCGCCACCCGCAGCGTCACGCTTTGGACGGGCTGCGAGCGGGCGAAAGCCTCAGCCGGCACGACGGTGGCGTAGCGGCGGTTCATCCAGGTCTGGTCGGCGATCGCCTCGCGCCGCTGGATGCGGTCCCAGCGATCGTTGAGCATGTTGTCCTGGACGCGAGCGGAAAGGTTCAGTCGGCGATAGTAGTCGCGGTTCGAGGTGTAGGGCGGGACGTAGACCTCACGCGGTCCCAGCGGGAACCAGCCGACCGGCGCGCGGCTCTGTGTGCCCAGCGCCATGCCGAGCTCGGTGCCGCCGACGAAGGCGACCAGTGCCGGCGCGTAGATCGCCGGCTGCGAGCGCTCGGGCGGCACCCAGAACCAGCGATTGTTGCGCTGCGCCCAGCGGCCGTAATGGTAAGGCGCGAAGCCCCACGGCTGCTCGTCGACCCAGGTCCAGCCATAGACCGGCTCGGAGACCCAGCGACCAGTCGTGTAGGGCGCCCAGCCGGACGGTGCGTCGCGGACGTACCAGACCTGGCCGTACTGCGGATCGTTGGTCCACGAACCGTAATAGTTCAGGTCCTCGTAGCCGGTGATGCCGGCCGACAGGTACTGCGGCGGCTGGTCGTATGCGACGATGCGGTCGCGCTCGGCCCAGTATTGCGGCATTGGCGGCGGCGGCGCCTGGATGGTGTGGAGCTCCATCGAGCTGCCGTCGCCGGTGATCTCGACGACCTCGCCGGCGCGCACCGCTAGCACCCGGCCGTCGGGCGCCTGGAATTGCGCCGCGCCCTGGCGCACGCCGAGCCGGGTCGGGTCGTTGGTGCTGCCGGATTCAACGTAGTAGTCGCCTTGCTGCTGCAGCGCAGCGACGCCGCGCGGCGTCGCCAGCTCGTAGGGCTGGCGGGCGTCGAAGGTGACGGTCTTGATGTCGACCCGGCCCTGGTCGATCTGCAGGCGGGTCTGCCGGTCGTCGAGCGCCAGCATGTCGAGCTGTGTGGCGCCGTCCAGCCGCACCCGCGTGCCGGCGATCGAAATCTCACTGTGGGCGTTGGGCTCGGTCCATACCGCATCGCCGGTGGTCAGCGGCTGGTTGACCATCGCCGGTTGCCAGTCGGTCCGCTCGGCATCGTGGAAGGAGACGGTGCCTTGCACGAAGGCCAGCCGCCCGACCCGCCCCGGCGGGTCACCCGACGACAGCGCCTGCCCGAATGCCGCCCCCGAATAGCCCAAACTTCCCGCAACCAGGATGACAAGCGCGTGCCGAACGACGACCATGGATGGTCTCCTGCTGAATGCAGCGAGAATAACGCAGGACTGGAATGTCAGTTCCGTACCGGGAGGACCGAATGAGTGTCGCCGATCCAAATCGCACGATTCTCACAGGTGAGAATCCGTTCGTCCGCCTGAGCAGCAAGGATGGCGACGCCAATTCGACCGATGCCAGCTTCTGGCGGATCCTCCATTGCCCGATGGGGCCGGGCCACGTGCTCTATCTCAAGAGCGAGCTGACCGAGGGCCGCTGGCGGATCTATGCCGACAACATCGCGATGGCCCGCTGGCTGCAGAAGACCGTGCAGGGGATGCTCAACAACGAGCTGAAAGACCTGGCGATTCCGGTCACCGACGCCACTTTCACCAAGTCGGGCGACCCGCGCTATTTCTGGACCGAGCATGTCTCGGCCGCCGACAGCGAGGTGGCGCTGACCTGGTACGACATCGGCGAGCCGTTGCTGATCCACACCCAGCCCAACCAGCCGCCCAACCCCCGGCCCTACGGCGTCTGCACCTTGCTCATCCCCGCGCTCGGCGCCCGGCTGACCGTCGACGGCAAGGAGGCCAAGGGCCATCCCTGGAAGCGCGAGCGCGAGGGCCAGCCGTTCAGCACCTGCGCCCTGGCCTTCTCCGAGAGCTGGACGGAGCCGCGCTGAACGGTCCTCGCTGAGCATGAAGGCTGTCTTCGATACGAGGCCTGGGTCCGGCTACGACGACGAGATCCAGACCCGCTACCACTTCCCCGACCGCTATCTGGACGAAGCGCGTAAGGCGGTCGGGGATTGGGTCGTCTATCGAGCCCCGCGCCGCGGCGGCGGCAAGATCGGCTATTTTGCGGCCGCGCGCGTCGCCAGCATCGAGCCCGATCCCAACCTTTCGGCGCATTCCTATACGCGGATGACCGATTTCCTGCCATTCGACGCGATCGTTCCATTGGAGCGGTCGAGCGGATTCTACGAACGTCAGCTCGATTTCGTAACCAAGCGATCGCTGATCGGCCGAACGCTGCAAGGGCGATCGGTTCGAACGATCTCGGAAATCGAGTTCGGCGATATCGTTCGCGATGGGCTGGGAGAGACCTTGGATCCGGCGAATGCCGTGCGGCTGGAGCTGGATCCGTCGCACGTCGACCCTGAAACCTTCGCGCTCCTTAACGCCGAGGAAGAAGAGCAGGAGAGGCGAGTAGTTCAGATCCTGATGAATCGCAAGATCCGGGACGCCAGCTTCCGGCGCCAGGTTTGCGAAGCCTACGACAACACCTGCGCCATCACCGGATTGAGGATGGTTAATGGCGGCGGCAAGGCCGAAGTGCAGGCCGCCCATATCTGGTCAGTCGCAGCGGGCGGTCCGGATGTGGTGCAGAACGGGTTGGCGCTGTCAGCAACTGTCCATTGGCTGTTCGATCGATATCTAATTTCTCTCACCGATGATTATGGCTTGCTCGTCTCGCACAATCGGGTGCCGGCCGAATTGCAGCCGCTGTT
>VBAF01000148.1 GCA_005884705.1 Alphaproteobacteria bacterium | reverse complement strand
GGCGCCAGCCTGAGCTTGGTCGTGGCGCCGGCGAGCTGCGCCAGCATTGCCAGCGGCGAGGCGTTGACGCCCAGCAGGTTGAAGTGATGCTCGCCGATCCAGGCCGAGTTCAGCCCGACCTTCTCGGCGTACAGCGCCTCGGCGAAGATGTCCTTGAGGAAGTCCTCGGCCGAGCGCGGATTGTTCGGATAGCGGTTGTCGCTCAGCGTGAAGTAGCCGAATTGCATGGCGTTCCTCCCTGGCTTTTGCCGGGGGAGGATACGCCTTCGCCTGTTATTTGCAAATGCAAATAATAATGTCACCACGCCTTGCCGCCGGCCGCCTTGCCCTTGGCCTGAGCGTAGCGCTCGATTTCGCTTTCCACGGCTTTCGCCGATTCGGCGCCGGCCGTTTCGTGCTTGGCCGTGGCATTGTCGTAGCTCGCCACCCGCAGCGCATTCGACTGGCGCTGGAAGTGTGGATGAACGTAACGCGCCATCAGCTCGTAGCTGCGCTTGGTCGCCTCCCAGTCCGCCCAGTTGTTGGCAAGCAGCAGGACGGCGCCGAAGCCGCCGGCGGAGCCCAGCCACAGCCGCTCGAAATGCCGGATGCAGTCGTCCGGCGTGCCGATGCAGGCAAGGCCGCTGCTGGTCAGATACTCGACCGGATCGGCGATTCCGGCCGGCACGATCGGGAAGGTGGCGACGTCGGTGAAGTACTTGCAGAAGTCGGCCAGGCCATGGGCCATATCGGCCCGCGCCTTCTCGCGCGTCTCGGCGACATGGGCGAAGGTGACGATGCGCCACTTCGAGCGGTCGGCCGTCTTGCCGGCCTTGCCCGCCTCGTCCTCGTGGATCGACCAGTTTTTGGCGTGGCCGAGCAGCGCCTCGTCGGAGGTGCCGCCGATCGACAGCATGCCGATGCCGTGCCGACCCGAGGCGACCGCGCCGACTGGCGAGCGCGAGCAGGCGACCGCCATCTCCATTCCGGGCTGCGAGTAGGGCATCAGCTGCAGCCGCGCCTCGGTCAGGGTGAACCAGTCGGTCTGGCGACTGACGGTCGCGCCCCGCATCAGCTCCGTGATGCAGTCGAGCGATTCGTTCATGCGGCGGCGCTGGTCGGCAGCCTTCAGGCCGATCTTGTCGGCGTCGTAGATCAGCGCCCCCGGGCCGACGCCGAACATCGCCCGGCCGCGCGCCATGTGGTCGAGCTGCATCATGCGCGACGCCAAGGTGAACGGATGATGGTAGGGCAGCGAGACCACGCCGGTGCCGAGGCGAATGTTGCGCGTGCGCTGGGCGGCGGCGGCCAGGAACATTTCCGGGCAGGCGATGATCTCGAAGCCGCCGGAATGGTGCTCGCCGATCCAGGCCTCGTGATAGTTGAGCCGGTCGAGATGCTCGACCAGCTCCATGTCGCGTTCGATCGCGAGCGTCGGGTTCTCGTTCAGCGCATGAAAGGGCGCCAGGAAGATCCCGGTTCGGAGATAGCGGTCTTGCATCTTGTGTTCCCTCCGGTTCTTGAAATCACACGGTCCTGAAGCCGCCATCGGCCATGATGATACAGCCGGTGACGTAGGCCGACATGTCCGAAGCGAGGAAAACTGCCGGTCCGGCGATGTCCTCCGGCTTTCCGGGGCGGTTGAGCGGCGTGTGGCGCATGACGTTGGCGATCATGTCGGGGTTCTTGGCCCGCGCCTCGGCATTGATTTTGGTCTCGATCAGCCCCGGTCCGATGGCATTGACCCGCACGCCGTCCTTGCCGAGCTCCGCCGCCAGCGCCCGCGTGAAGCCGAGCACGCCGTGCTTGGAGGTGGTGTAGGCCGCCGAGTTCGGCCAGCTGACATGCACGAACGACTGGATCGAGCCGATGTTGACGATCCGGCCCCGGGTGGCGCGGAGCTGGTCGAGGAAGGCGCGCGTCACGTTGAACACGCCGTCGAGGTTGATCGACAGGATGTCGTCCCAGTCCTTGGCCACGACGGCCGCATCGGCGGTGATCGGGTTGCGGCGGTTGATGCCGGCATTGTTGACCAGGATCGAGACGTTGCCGGCCCTGGCGATCTCGGCCGCCGCTGCCTTGCACGCCTCGCGGTCGGTGACGTCGAGCGTGACCGCCGACGCCCAGCCGCCGGCTGCCGTGACGAGGCCGACCGTCTCCTGCGCCCCCGCGGGATTGGCGTCGAGCACGATGATCCTGGCACCTTCCCGCGCATAGGCCTGACAGATGCCCTGGCCGATGCCCGATCCGCCGCCGGTCACGGCCGCGATGTGTCCCTCGAGAAGCCCCGCCATCGCTCCCTCCATCAGCGTTCGAGCTCGTCCATATTGTCGTAAAGCCGCTGCAGCGCCCGCTTGAGCAGCTCTGCTTCGCTCGCCGTGAAGCCCTTGAGCGCGACCGCCTCGTAGCGTTCGGCGATCGGCAGGATGCGCTTGGTGAGCCGCCGGCCGGCCGGCGTGACATGGAGCGCCACGGCGCGCGCATCCCCGGCATCGCGGCGCCGGGCGACCAGGCCGCCCTTCTCCATGTTGTCGACCAGCCGGGTCAGCGTCGAAACCTCGATGGCAGTGGTGTTCGACAGATCACCCATGCGCCTTCCGTCCTTCTCGCGCAGCGCCGCCAGCACGCGCCAGATCTGCAAGCTTGCGCCGAGCGGCCGCATCTCTTCGCCGAAGGCCGACGCAATGCGCGCGCCCGCGCGGTTCAGAAGGTAGGGCAGATAGGCGTCGAGCGGTCCCATGCGTACTATCCAATGGTCGACCACCTGCCGCGACCGACTCGGGTCTCACGAATCTGAGTGTGCTTCAGGCGGCCTTGGCCGTCGCCTGCGCCGGCGCGGTCTCGGCGAGCGTCACCAGCCAGTCGCGGAACGCCTTGATCTTGCGCCGCCGGATCGCCTCCGGCGGATAGACCAGGTAGTAGGCGAACTCGCTCGACATCGTGAAGTCGAACGGCACGACCAGCCGGCCGGCCTTGAGGTCGGGCGCGATCAGCGGCTTGCGGCCGAGCGCGACACCCAGCCCGTCCATTGCGGCCTGGTAGGCGACCAGCGGATTGTCAAAGGTGCCAGTCGTCGGGGAAGCTGCCGATATGCAGCAGGGTGAAGCGCTTGAGGTCGGCTGGCTTCTTGAGCGGGTTCGGTCCCTTGAGCAGCGACGGCGCACAGACCGGCGTGACGTCCTCGCCGACCAGCCGCTCGGCGACCAGGCTCGGCCACTGGCCACGCCCATAGCGGATGCCGATATCGACATCCTCGCGGCTGAAGTCGATCAGGCCGGTGCCAGTGGAGATGCGCACGTCGATCTCAGGATTGCTGCGCTGGAAGCCGCCAAGGCGCGGCACCAGCCACTTGGTGGCGAACGAGGCGGTCGTCGTCACCGTGAGATGCCCGCCGCGATCCTTTTGCAGCAGTTTTTCCGTCGCTTCGTTCAACTGATCGAACGCCGCGCGCACTGCCGGCAGATAGGCCTGGCCCGCCTCGGAGAGCAGCAGCGAGCGGTTTCTCCGCACGAACAATTTTAATCCGAGCCGCTGCTCGAGCCCGCGCACCTGATGGCTGATCGCGGCCTGGGTGACGCTCAGCTCGTCGGCGGCATCGGTAAAGCTCATATGGCGCGCAGCGGCCTCGAAGGCCCGCAAGCCGTTGAGCGGTGGAAGCGTTCGCTTCATGCCAATTCCCTTCGGAAAGAGGTGTCTTTCACATGAGCTAATTTAATCAAAACAGGACAAACGGTTGTTTGTAAAGAGGCCATCGCAAGCGCAAATCCAGGCCATCAACATCTTCACTTTCTCCGGGGAGAAGTCCCATGGCCGACATCTACCTTCACTACAGTTCCAAGGCGCCGCTGGCCGGCACCTTCACCGCCTTCGCGCAGATCCTGCAGACGTGGCGCCAGCGCGCCCACGAGCGGCAGGAACTTGCCAAGCTCGATCACCGCACCCTGCGCGACCTCGGCCTGTCCGAGGGCAGCGCCCGCTTCGAGGCCAACAAGCCGTTCTGGCGCGCGTGAGCTTCAACTCCGGAGACGGGACCTGATTTACCCTGCCGGGTCCCTTTCCCTCTCCGGCGCCTGGCCGGCGGTCGACTCCTCAGCCTCCCTGTCGACCGCCGGCTTTTTCTTTCCTGCGCAATTGGCGCCCGCCGCGACATCGCGAAACTCGATGACCGCACGATGGGCGATCTCGGCGTCAGTGCGAGCCAGATGAACATCGAGGCGCAAAAACCGTTCTGGCGAGCCTGATCATCTGCTAGAGCCGGAGTGATGGCGCTTTCGGACCAACAGCTCCAGCTTCTCGCGCGCGATGCCATGCAGCGCGCGCAGGCGGGCGACTTCGCGGCCGCCGAGCCCCTGCTGGCGCAACTCGTCGCCGCGCGGCCGAATTCCGGGCAGGCGCTGCATCTATTGGGTCAGGCTCGGCTGAAGCTCGGCCGCTTCGCCGAGGCGCGCGAACCGCTCGAGCGCGCGGCGAAGTTCCTGCCGAAGGAAATCGCGGCCCAGGTCAACTACGCGGGCTGCCTGACCGTGCTCGGCGAGCACGAGGCGTCGCTGTGGGCGCTCGGCCGCGCCGCGCAGCTCAAGCCCGGCGATCCGACGATCAACCACAATCGCGGCCACGCGCTCGAGGCGCTGGGGCGTCTCGAAGAAGCGGAGCGCGCCTACGACGAAGCCTTGTCGGCCGACCATCGACTGATGCCATCGCTGATTGCGCGCGCGGGCCTGCTCGAGGCGCGCGGCGACTGGCTGGGAGCCCTCGCCGATCTCGACATGGCGTTGACCAACCGGCCCGACGACGCGCGTCTGCGCCTGCAACGCGGCGAGCTTCTCTTGCGCCAGGGCGACTGGATGCGCGGGCTGCCCGACTACGAGGCGCGGCTCGACATCCCCGGCGCCTGCTACACGCCGGACCTGCCGCGCTGGCAGGGCGAGCCGGTCGAGCGCCTGCTGCTCTATCCCGAGCAGCTCGACATCGAGAGCGATGCGGCCAAGCGCGACACGCTGATGCTGGCGCGCGGCGTCGAAGCGGTGGTGCAATGCGGTGAGACGCTGGGAGGCTGGCTCGACGGCCCGATCATCCGGCGCAGCGAATCGTTGGCCGGATTTTCCGCCGCGGCCGCGCTGCGCAGCCTGCCTTATCTCCTCAGCTGGAGTCCGGAGGCGCCCCCACCGGCCCCGCCGCTGCGTGAGCCAAGCGGGAGCGCGAGGGAGCCGGTGATCGGCGAAGATACCTGGCAGGCCCACCTCGCCGCGCGCCGAGGCATCGCGACCACGATCCGCCTGTCCGGCAATGCCGACTGGCTGTGGGGATCGCGGCGCAGCGGGCCGTCACCGTGGTATCCTGCGCTGATGCTGGAAACCGCTTGAAGCCTCTGCACATCGCGGCGTCGCTGCTGATCGCGGCGACCTGGGGACTCAATTTCACGGTCATCCGCTTCGGGCTCGACGAGTTCACGCCCTTCGCCTTCGCCGGCTGGCGCTTCGTGCTCGGTGCCCTGCCGGTGCTGGTGCTGCCGCGGCCGGCGATCTCGTGGAAGGCGCTGGCCGGCACCGGCGTGTTTCTGTTCGCCGGACAGTTCGTATTCCTGTTCTTCGCCATGGACGCGGGCCTGCCGCCGGGCCTCGTCTCGGTGCTGGTCCAGCTTCAAGGCCCGCTCACGCTGGTGCTGGCCACGCTGTTGCTGGGCGAGCGCGCGACGGCGGAGCAATGGGCGGGCCTGTTCGTTGCCCTGATCGGCGTCGTGCTGATCGCGCATTCGGTCGAGGGAAGCGCCAGTCTTTTCGCCGTCGGCATCGCGCTGCTGTCGGCCTTGAGCTGGGCCGCCGGCAATCTCTTCCTGCGCGAGACGCGCGCTGCATCGGTGCTCTCCGTCACGGCCTGGGCCAGTCTGCTGCCGGCGATCCCACTACTGCTGGCCAGCATGTTCAACGACGGCGTGACGGCGACGCTGGCGCCGATCCTCGCGCCGACCTGGCGCGGCTGGTTCGTGCTGTTCTACACGGTGGTGCCGGTGATGTGGCTGGGCTACTTCGCTTGGGGCACGCTGCTGCGCAGCTATCCGGCCGGCAAGGTCGGACCTGTGTCGCTGCTGGTGCCGTGCTGCGCCCTCGTCTTTTCCAGCCTGTTGACCGGCGAATCGGTCGACGGCCCGCGGCTCCTCGGGATCGTCATCGTGCTGGGGGGAGTCGCCTTGGGCGTCTTCACATCCCGTCGGCGGTGAAAAAGAAAGCGGGGGCTTTCGCCCCCGCTTTCACCCCAATGAGGCAGTCCGTAGTCGGCCGTGCCGGCATATCGGACTGCAGTACCGATGCGGATAAATCTACGCCCGTTGCCGATCGGCGTCAATCCGCAACTCCGATGCGATTATATTTCCAAAGAAATTCCTAAGCCTTCGACAAGCCACACCACTCGGCGATGAACAGGGCTGTCGCCTGGGTGATCTTCCGAACCGACTCGAGGTTCACCCGCTCGTCGAAACCGTGGATGTCGTCCGACTGGGGGCCATAGACCAAGGCTGGAATACCGGCGTACAGGCCGAAGAACCGGTTGTCGGCCGTCCCGGTCGAAGTCTTGTCTTCCAGCGCCGCGCCGAACACGGTCTGGTGCGCCTCGGCCAGCACGGCGCGCACCTGCTCGTGGTGCTTGAGCACGAACGGCTCGGCCTGGAAGCCTTCCCACGCCACGGTCGGCGGATTGTTGCCGAGGAACGGATCGTTGGCGGCGGCACGACGGACCACGTCCTCGATCTCCTGCCGGCATTCCTTGAGAGTCTGCGTCGGCAGCACGCCCACCCTCATGTCGAAGGTGCACCAGGACGGCACCGAGCTTGCCCAGTCACCGCCGGCGATCTTGCCGACATTGAAGTTCACCGGATGGTGATGCGTGTGGAAGTGCGGATCGTGCGCCTTCTTCTCGTTCCACTTCTTCTCGAGCTCGCGTAGCTGCTGGATCAGGCGGAACGCCGATTCGATGGCGTTCGATCCGGCGTCGGCCTTGTAGACATGCACCGGATGGCCGGTAACCTTGACCTGGAACCACATCACGCCGACCTGCGCGATGGTCAGCACGCCTGCTGATGGCTCGGGAATGAGCGCCGCCTCGGCGCGATAGCCGCGCTGTAGGCAGGCGAGCGCGCCGTTGCCGGTGCATTCCTCCACGACCACCGACTGCTGATAGACATCGGCCGCCGGCTGGTAGCCCAGCGCCCGCAACGCTCGCAGGGCATAGAGGTTGAGGATGATGCCGGCCTTCATGTCGCCCGCGCCGCGGCCGTACATCCAACCGTCCTTGACCGCCGGCTCGAAGGGATTGCGCGCCCACATCTCGTGCGGGCCCTCGGGCACGACATCGATATGGCCGTTCAGGATCAGCGACCGGCCTTTCGGCGAGCCGGGCCGCCACGCGCCGACCACATTCCAGGCATCGTCATAGTCCTGGCTGTGCGGCGAGTAGCCCGGCAGGTGCTTGAGGTCGTCGATCTTGATCTGCCAGCGATCGACGCCGAGGCGATCCTCCTTGTAGAGGCGCGCCATCATGTCCTGTGCCGGTGCCTCGCGAAATCGCGTCGACGGGATCTTCACCAGGTCGGCCAGCACCCTGGTCTGGTCGTCGAACTGGCGATCGACCTGGTTCAGGATCTGCGTCTTGAGCGCCGGCTCGAGCATTGCTTACTCCTGCAACTAGGTCTTTGCGGTCAACGATTCGAGGCCCCGCCGGTTGGTTTCGATACCGAGCGCGGCCACCACCACAATCTGGATGATCAGCAGCCCGATCATCAAGCCGATCACGCCGGCCACGCCGTAGCCCTTGAACAGCCAGAGCACGATGAACGGCGAGACCACAGTGGCGCCACGGCCCAGCATGTTGCACAGGCCGTTGGCGCGCAGCCGCACCTCGGTCGGGAACAGCTCGCTGGTGTACACGCCGTAGAGCAGCGCCGTCAGGATGTAGATCCCGACGATCAGAACGAAGCCAACGCTAAGCAGCGTCTCGGGCGTCTTCATGTAGGGATAGATCGCGCCGGCCACGATGGTGAGCACCGAGGCGCCGATGATGGTCGGCTTGCGGCCGAAATAGTCGGCCGACCAGGCGCCGATCGCGCAGCCGACCAGCGAGCCGATCGCCAGCACCATGGTGTAGGCGAGCGAGCGGGTGATGCTGATGCCTTGCTGGCCGAAGAAGGTCGGCAGCCAGTTGACGAAGCCGAAGATCAGCGTGTTGATCACGATCAGCACGACCGAGCCGACGATCATGCGCGGCAGCAGCGTGGGGCTGAACAGCGAGCCGAACGACCACGCCGGCATCGGCGCCGGGACCGCGGGGGGCGGCAAGGGCCGGCCGCCCGAGGCCTCGGCCTCGATCTTCAGCATCAGCGCCTCGGCCTCGGCCTCGCGTCCGTTGCTCTCGAGCCAGCGCGGGCTCTCGGGCAGGTTCTTCCGCAGGTACCACACGACCATCGCGCCCACGCCGGCGATCACGAACATCGGTCGCCACCCCCAGACGGGGATGACGAAGGTGCTGATGATCGACGTCGCCGGGAATCCCGCCACGACGATGAACGCCATGAACGCCATCCACCGGCCGCGCGAGGCGGGCGGCACGAATTCGGTCATGGTCGAGTAGCCCACCACGATCTCCGCCCCGAGGCCCAGGCCCATCACGAAGCGCGCCGCGATCAACCATTCCATACTGGGCGCGAGTGCTGCGGCGAACGAGGCGAGGCCGAACACCATGAGGTTGAACTGGTAGGTGAAGCGCCGGCCGTACTTGTCGCCGAGGAAGCCGGCGATCACCGAGCCGATGGTCATGCCGACGAAGGTCCAGGAGATGAACTGCGGCACCTGCGGCAGGACGGCGAACTTGGTCGCGACCGCCGCGCCCAACACCGAGGCGCCGACATAGAGATCGTAGCCGTCGAAGAACATGCCGGCGCCGATCAGCCAGAAGATGCGGTAGTGGAACGACGAGATCGGCAGGCGGTCGAGCCGCGGGCCAGAGTTCACGCTGGACGCCATAGCGAAGCCTCCCCCAAAGCGTTCGTTGGCGGCACCATGACACGCCGCTCGGGGTTTTCGACGGCCTTCACCCGTTTTTGACCGTTTATTCCGTTTTGGCAGCAATCTCCATT
>VBAF01000147.1 GCA_005884705.1 Alphaproteobacteria bacterium | reverse complement strand
TCGCGCGCTACAAGGTGCCGAAGGTGGTCGAGCTCAGCGCCAGCCTGCCACGCGAGGATTCCGGCAAGATCTTCAAACGCAAGCTTCGCAACCAATATTGGGAGAAGGTTGGCCGCAGCATCTGAGGCTTTGTATGTCCGACGACGACGTCACTCTGTCCGGCAAGCGCAAGGACAAGCTGATCGACAGCAAGCAGAAGTGGGCGGCCGACGGGCGGCTGCTGACCGGCAAGCCCGCGGCGCCCGGCGAGCGCCTGCCGCCGGGCCAGCGCCGGGTCGAGAACTGGCCGGTGCTCGATCTCGGCATCCAGCCCGAGATCCCGCTGCATGCCTGGCGACTGTTCGTCGACGGCGCGGTCGAGGAGCCTGCGACCTTCAAGTGGGCCGAGTTCACCAACCTGCCCAAGGTCGAGCTCACGTCAGACATCCACTGTGTCACCGCTTGGTCGCGCTACGACAACAAATGGGAGGGCGTCTCGTCGCGCACCCTGCTCGAGCGGGTACGATACCTACATCACCAACGTGCCGCTGGCCGATTTCGCCGGCGAGGACGTGCTGCTGGCCTGGAGCTGGAACGGCGAGCCAATCAGCCGGGAACATGGCGGGCCGCTCCGCGTCGTTCTTCCGAAGCTCTATTTCTGGAAGAGCGCCAAGTGGATCAAGCGCATCGAGTTCTCGGCCCTCGACAAGCCGGGCTTCTGGGAAGTGCGCGGCTATCACAATTACGGCGATCCCTGGCGCGAGCAGCGCTACGACGATGAGGCCTGAGAAGGCCTAGAGGAGACCTGACATGGCATCGGCATACGATTTCACCTTCGCCGGCATCGATCACAAGCCGATCGACCTCAAGCAGTACAAGGGCCGGCCGGTGCTGGTCGTGAACGTCGCGTCGTTCTGCGGGTTCACGCCGCAATACAAGGAGCTGCAGAAGCTGCACGAGACCTACGGGCCCAAGGGCCTGGTGGTGCTGGGCGTACCGTCCAACGACTTCGGCGCGCAGGAGCCCAAGACCGAGCCCGAGATCGCCCAGTTCTGCCAGACCAACTACGGCGTCAGTTTCCCGATGACCGCCAAGCAGAAGGTCGTCGGTGCCGACGCGCACGGCCTCTATCAGTGGATCGCGGGCGAGGCCGGCGAAGCGGTGATGCCCAAGTGGAATTTCCACAAGTATCTGTTCGACAAGGAGGGCAAGCTGGCGGGCTCGTGGCCGAGCAAGGTCAGCCCGACCTCGTCGGACATCACCGGCCCGATCGACATGATGCTGGCGGGTTAAGCGCGCCGCGCAGCGGAGCGCTGGCGGCGTGTAGCGCTGCAGGGAGCGAAGCGACCGAAGCGCGGGCGCCGCACGGTCCTTATGACAGCACCGTGCGGATCTTCCGGAACACGTCGTGGAACATCGGCGTCGTCAGCCGCCCGGTGTTCGTGTTGTAGCGCGAGCAGTGATAGCTGTCGGCGAGATGCAGGCCGGTCGGCAGCTTGTGCAGGCGGCCGTGGATGAACGGATAGCCGGCCGCCGGCCGCACCGTCAGTCCCCGAAGGATCTGGTCGTGCGCGCCCTTGCCGAGCGCCAGCAGCACCTTGAGGTTCGGCATGACCGCCAGCTCCGCTTGCAAAAACGGCCGGCAGGCGGTGAACTCGACGGGCAGCGGCTTGTTCTCCGGCGGCAGGCAGCGCACGGCGTTGGCGATGCGGCAGTCGGCCAGGCGCAGGCCGTCGTTCGGATCGGCCTTGTAGGTGCCCTGGGCGAAGCCGAACTCAAGCAGCGTCGAGTAGAGCAGGTCGCCGGCATAGTCGCCGGTGAAGGGACGGCCGGTCCGGTTGGCGCCCTTCAGGCCGGGCGCCAGGCCGACGATCAGCAAGCCGGCGTCGAGTCCGCCGAAGGAGCGGACGGGCGCGTTGTTCCAGTCGGGGTGTTTGCCCTGCAGCTCGTGGCGCAGCGCCACGAGGCGGGGACAGCGCGGGCAGTCGGCCGGCGGCTCGTCGAACGACTGGACAGCCACAGCCGGTGGATCAGGCCGACCGCATCAAATGCGCCGACGGCGAGGCCTCTTCGACAGGCTCGCCGTGGCCGGCTGGCTCGCCGTTGGCCGAACGCGGCGTCCGCTCGGACGGATTGCGCGCGATCAGCGGCGCGAGGTCCGACAGCTCGATGAAGTCGTCGGCCTGGCGGCGCAGCTCGTCGGCCACCATCGGCGGCGAGGACTTGATGGTGCTGACCACCGAGACGCGCAGGCCGCGGCGCTGCACGGCTTCGACCAGGCGGCGGAAGTCGCCGTCGCCGGAGAACAGGATCACGTGGTCGAGGTGCTCGGCCATCTCGAGCACGTCGATGGCGAGCTCGATGTCCATGTTGCCCTTGAGCTTGCGGCGGCCCATGGCATCGGTGAATTCCTTGGTCGGCTTGGTGACCATGGTGTAGCCGTTGTAGTCGAGCCAATCGATCAACGGCCGGATCGGCGAATATTCCTGATCCTCGACCAGCGCGGTGTAATAGTAGGCGCGTACCAGGCGGCCCTTCTCGCGGAACACCTTGAGCAGCCGGCGATAGTCGATGTCGAAGCCCAGGGAGCGAGCGGCGGAATAAAGATTGGCGCCGTCAATGAACAGAGCGACCCGCTCGTTATCGTAAAAATTACCTTTCATGGCCCCATTATCCTTTTCGTTTTATGTACAGAGGGAGCGAAAATTGATTATTGAGCGGTAAGAGCCCAGCAACTCACACCCTTCCTACCGCAGCCAAATCGTAACCTATGTTTACATAGATTACAAGGGGTTGTCACCTTCTGTGCATGAATGACTCAATCTTCTTGGGATTGGGGGCCAACCTGCCCCACGAGCGCCTTGGGCCGCCGCGCGGGACCCTCGAGGCAGCCTTGGCCGAGCTCGGCCGGCGCGGCGTGCGGACGGTGCGGGTCTCGCCTTGGTACCGCACGGCGCCGGTGCCGGCTTCGGACCAGCCCTGGTTCGTCAACGCCGTGGCGGAGGTGGCGTCGGTGCTGCCGCCAGATGCCCTGCTCGCCGAGTTGCATGCCGTCGAGGCAGCCTTCGGGCGGGCGCGGACGGTGCCCAATGCCGCCCGGCCGATCGACCTCGATCTCCTGGATTATCGCGGGGAAGTGGCCCCCGGCGGGCCGGGGCGGGCAACCCTGCCGCACCCCCGCATGACCGGGCGGGCCTTCGTCCTGCGCCCGCTGGCCGATCTGGCGCCGGCGTGGCGGCATCCGGTAACCGGCCGGCCGATCGGCGAGCTCCTGACGGCGTTGCCGGCCGACCAGGGGGCTGAGCGTCTAACCCCTTGATCCCGCGCCCTAAAAACGCCATGTGAAGGGCCTTGTCTTTTACGGCAAGGGGCGTATAACCCGCCGCTCCCGGGAAAACAGAGGTCTGAATGGCGCGCGTCACCGTCTAAGACTGCATCGTGCAGGTGCCCAACCGTTTCGAGCTGGTCATGTACGCCTCGCAGCGCGCGCGTGACATTTCGGGCGGCGGCCAGATCCTGGTCGATCGCGATCGCGACAAGAACCCGGTGGTGGCGTTGCGCGAGATCGCCGACGTGAAGCTCGACCAGGAAGTCCTCAAGGACAAGCTGATCTCGGGCATGCAGAAGCACGCCGACATCGACAAGCCCGAAGAGGTCAACGAGATGGCCGAGCTCGAGCAGGAACTGGCGGCGGCGTTGGCGCAGGGCGGTGCGGAAGCGGCGCAGCCCAAGGCGCTGCCGATGGCCGAGGAAGACGACATTACCGAGTAGCTCGGACACGCAAGGCGCCTAGCGGGGCTCAGCCCTGCTATTCGTGCATTGAGCGTGGAGTGAACGCGATCGTCCCCATATAATGGGCGATTGCCATGATTCGTCAGTTTGAACTCGTGGAAAGGGTGCATTCCTACGATCCGGACGCGGACGAGGAGATGCTGAACCGCGCCTACGTCTATGGCCTGAAGAAGCACGGCACCCAGCTGCGCGCCTCGGGCGATCCCTATTTCTCGCACCCCGTCGAGGTCGCCGGCATCCTGGCCGAGATGCGGCTCGACACCTCGTCGATCGTCACCGGCCTCTTGCACGACACGCTGGAAGACACCGACGCCACGCGCGACGAGCTCGCCCGCCTGTTCGGCGAGGACATCGCCCGGCTGGTCGACGGCGTCACCAAGCTCTCCCGCCTCGAGGTCCAGTCGGAGACCACCAAGGAGGCCGAGAACCTGCGCAAGCTCGTTCTCGCCATGTCGTCGGACATCCGCGTGCTGCTGGTCAAGCTCGCCGACCGGCTGCACAACATGCGCACGCTGCATCACATCAAGGATCCGGTCCGTCGCCGGCGGATCGCGCTCGAGACCATGGATCTCTACGCGCCGCTCGCCTCGCGCATCGGCATGGAGAAGGTCAAGCGCGAGCTCGAGGAGCTGGCGTTCGCCGAGCTCAATCCCGACGGCCGGGCCTCGGTGCTCGCGCGCTTCGGCTACCTGCGGGAAAAGGGCGAACAGATCGTCCCGCAGATCGAAGCCGAGCTGGTCAAGACGCTGAAGGAGGGCGGGCTCGAGGCACAGGTCTCGGGCCGCGAGAAGACGCCCTATTCGATCTGGCGCAAGATGCAGCAGAAGAACGTGTCGTTCGAGCAGCTCGCCGACATCATGGCCTTCCGCATCATCGTCGACGACATCGCGCAGTGCTATCAGGCGCTCGGCCTGCTGCACGGCCGCTACCAGGTGCTGCCGCAGCGCTTCAAGGATTACATTTCGGTGCCGAAGCCCAACGGCTACCGCTCGCTGCATACCGGCGTGATCGGTCCGCACGGCCAGCGTATCGAGATCCAGATCCGCACCAGCGAGATGCAAGAGCAGGCCGAGCGCGGAGTGGCGGCGCACTGGATCTACAAGCAGGGCGGGCCGTCGACCGACGCGCCGCAATATGCCTGGCTGCGCAGCCTGATCGACATCCTCGACAAGGCGCCCGACGCCGCGGAGTTCCTCGAGCACACCAAGCTCGAGATGTTCCAGGACCAGGTGTTCTGCTTCACGCCCAAGGGCAAGCTGATCTCGCTGCCGCGCGGCGCGACGCCGATCGACTTCGCCTATGCCGTGCACAGCCAGGTCGGCGATACCTGCGTTGGCGCCAAGATCAACGGCCGCATGCTGCCCCTGCGCACGCAGCTTTCGAACGGCGACCAGATCGAGATCGTGACCTCTCGGGCGCAGACGCCGTCGCCGACCTGGGAGCGCTTCGTCGTCACCGGCAAGGCCAAGGCCGCGATCCGCCGCTTCATCCGGACGCGCCAGCGCGAGCAGTACCTGCAGCTCGGCCGCTCGCTGCTCGACAAGACCTTCCACGAGGAGGGCTACGAAGTCACCGAAAAGGGCCTCGAGGGGATCAAGGCCAACTTCAAGCACGCGACCGTCGACGACCTGATCGCCACGGTCGGTGCGGGGCTTATCGGCTCGCGCGAGGTGCTGACCGCCGTCTATCCGGGGCTCAAGCAGTCGCGCAAGCAGGGCGGCGCCGACGTCGTGCCGATCAGCCGCGCCCGCGCCAAGGCCGGCAAGGCGCGCGACGCCGGAGCGAAGAAGGAGAACGGCCAGCAGATCGCCATCACCGGGCTGATCCCCGGCATGGCGGTGCATTTCGCGCGCTGCTGCCATCCGCTGCCGGGCGACCGCATCGTCGGCATCATCACCACCGGCAAGGGCGTCACCCTCCACACCATCGACTGCGCCACCCTCGAGAGCTTCTCCGACACGCCCGAGCGCTGGATCGATGTCGGCTGGGAGGCGGTGGGCGACGGCGGGGCGGCCTATACCGGCCGGCTCAAGATCACGGTGGCCAACCAGCCGGGAAGTCTCTCGAGCCTGTCCACTGTAATTGCCCGGCACGAGGGCAACATCTCCAACCTGCGCATCGTCAACCGCTCGATGGATTTCTTCGACATGGTGATCGATGTCGAGGTCGCCGACGTGAAGCACCTGGCCGACATCACCGCGGCGCTGCGCGCCACGCCGGCCATCAACGCCGTCGAGCGCGCGCGCAATTAGCCAGAGCATCCAATGTCCCAGTCCCTGCGTCTCGGCGTGAACATCGATCACGTCGCCACCGTCCGCAACGCGCGCGGCGGCAGGCTGCCCGATCCGCTGCGCGCCGCGGTGATCGCCGCCAAGGCCGGTGCCGACGGCATCACCGCTCATCTGCGCGAGGATCGCCGACACATCGTCGACGCCGACATCGAAGGGCTGATGCGCGAGCTCGAGATCCCGCTCAATTTCGAGATGGCGGCGACGCCCGAGATGGTCGGCATCGCGCTCCGGCACAAGCCCCATGCCGCCTGCATCGTGCCCGAGAAGCGCGAGGAGCGGACCACCGAAGGCGGCCTCGACGCCGCCGGCCAGCACAATCACCTGAAGCCGATGGTTGCGCGCCTCGGCGACGCCGGCATTCGCGTCTCGCTGTTCATCGAGGCCGATCCGCGCCAGCTCGAGGCGGCGGTGACGCTGGGCGCGCCGGTCGTCGAGCTGCACACCGGCCGCTACTGCGAGCTCGACGGCGAGGCGCAGAAGGCCGAGCTCGCCAAGTTGCGC
>VBAF01000146.1:7126-8711 GCA_005884705.1 Alphaproteobacteria bacterium | reverse complement strand
GAGCGTGATCAAGCCCATGATATAGCGCGGCGCCGCGACAAGAAGCGGAAACGGGGCCGCCAGCACGCTGTACGCCGTGGTGAACACGATGATGCGCACCAAGCCATAGGTCTGGCGCTCCCAGCCGCGTCGCACGCCCCGCAGCAACTCCTGAAGATGCGTTCGCTCATCGGTATCGCCGCGAATCAAGGCGATGCTTTCCGAATACTCCCTGGCGCGCGCCAAGCCGAACCGGAAATTGGCTTCGACCGTCTGCCGCAGATTGGAGGCGCCGACCAACGGCAGCCCCGCCCATAGAGCCATGCTGGTGCCGGTCGCCGAATAGGCAAGGGCGATGAAGACCATGAAGCCAGGTATGGCGATGACCATTCCGCCGATGCCCACATGGACGACACCGGAGAGTGTCCACAGCACGCTGACGAACGTCCCAAAGAGCAGAATGCAGTAAAACAAGGACTGGCCCAGATCGCAGGCCGACTCGGTCGTCACCCGGATGTCCTCGGCAATTCGCCCGTCCGGATTGTCATGGTCGCCCGCGATCAGGCCGAGCTGATAGTGTCTTCCTTCCGCCATCCAAACCGACAGCGTGGTTTTCGTGAGCCAGACACGCCAGGCGAATTGCAGGCGCCGCCTGACATAAAGCGATAGGGAGAACACGGCGAGGCTTGCCAGAAGCAGAAGCGCGAACGTCACGATTTGCTCGAGGAACGTCTCGAGCTGGCGCGCCTCCAGCGCGTTGTAAAGCCGCGCCGACCAGGAATTCAAGCCGACCTGAACCGCAACCTGCGCAACCGTCAGGGCCGCGACCAATGCCAGACGGCCGCGGTTCACCCATTTATGCTCGGCCGACCAGAAGGGCAGGGCAAAAAGGACGAAACGCCAGAGAAAGCCGCAGTGATTGCGTATCCCCCTCCCGGGAGGGGTACTGTCGGCCGCCGTATCCTGCGTCATGGGCTCAAGCTCGCCGAACGCTTGATCCAAGATGTGTCATGTCCCGCCGAAAACCCCGTTCGTCGTTCCGATGCCGGGCCGATGAGGCCGGCTCAGACAAGGAGAGACAGACGATGCGTGTGATGGTGCTCGTGAAGGCGACCGAAGACAGCGAGAAGGGTTTTCGCCCCACGCCCGAGGCGAAGGCGGCGATGGCGGCGATGGGCAAATTCAACGATGAGCTGCGCAAGGCCGGCATCCTGCGCACCGCCGACGGCCTCACGCCCTCCTCGCGGGGCAAGCGTGTGGCGTTCGATGGTCCTGGCCGCACGGTCATCGACGGGCCGTTCGCCCACCCAAGCGAGCTGGTCGCCGGCTTCTGGCTCTGGGAGGTCAAGGACATGGACGAGGCGGTCGCCTGGGTGAAGCGCTGCCCCAATCCGATGCCGGGACCGAGCGAGATCGAAATCCGGCCGCTGAACGAGATGGCCGATTTGCGATGAGACTCTGAAGCCGGAGGTAGACCATGAAGATCCTCGTCATCGGCGGCACCGGCCTGATCGGCTCGAAGACCGTCACCATTTTGCGCAAGGGCGGCCACGACGTCGTCGCTGCCTCGCCCAGGAGCGGCGTCAACACGATCACCGGCGAGGGT
>VBAF01000146.1:0-7044 GCA_005884705.1 Alphaproteobacteria bacterium | reverse complement strand
GCCGCAACCTTCTCGCGGCGGAGGCCGCCGCCGGCGTCCGGCACCATGTCGCGCTCTCCATCGTCGGAATCGACCGGAGCGACAACGGCTACTTCCGCGCCAAGGTCGCCCAGGAGAAACTGATCGTGGCTACCGCTGGGCCGGACGCTACCGAACCGTCCGGATGACCAAGGATCGGAGTCCCTTCTGCTTCCCCGAGAACATCGCCGGTGAGATGCGGACGCTTTTCGCCCGGCTGCACAGCGCCGATCTCCTGAGAGGAAGAGAGGCAACGGCTTTCGCTGAAGAGGCCGCCGCGTTCCTAGCCTACCTGAATGCAATCCACCCGTTCCGGGAAGGCAATGGGCGAACCCAGTTGACTTTTACCGCACTGCTCGCTGCGCAGGCTGACCATCCTCTCAAACTCTCGCGATTGGACCCGGCGGGATTCCTTCGGGCAATGATCGCCAGCTTCTTCGGAGACGAAGCGCCGTTGGGCCGGCAGCTGCGGAACCTCGTGCTCGACTGACAATCGTCCCGCCTTCATGGGACGCGAGAGGAATCGAGAGAACGTCTACGACCCGGACCTTGTCGCAACGACGCGCCTACTGTTCAGGCAAGGGCCCCTACATCACTAGTTGATGTCCGGCTCGACGAGCTTGGCCAGGTTTTCGAGCGATTGCTGCCAGCCGAGGTAGCAGGCCTCCACCGGGATGGCGTCCGGTACGCCGTCCTGGACGATGGTCAACTCAGTGCCGACCGCGACCTGCTTCAGGGTGACGGTGACGGTCATCTCGCCCGGCATGTTGGGGTCGTCGAACTTGTCGGTGTAGCGCAGGCGCTGGTCGGGGACGAGCTCGAGATATTGGCCGCCAAAACTGTGGCCGTTGCCGGTGGTGAAATTCCGGAAGGACATCTTGTGGCTGCCGCCGACCCGTGCCTCCAGATGATGAACCGTGCAGGCAAAGCCGTTGGGCGGCAGCCACTTTGCCACCGCATCGGCCTCGAGGAAGGCGCGGTAGATTTTCGCGGGGGTCGTTGCGAGGACGCGATGAAGGCGGACGGTGCTGGGCATGATGAGCGTGTAGTCGAGCCAACCCATCATCGCAAGATGTTGCGCCGACGCCGTGGGGCGTTGCCCCAAAAGCGATCGCCGGCGCCCTCACGGACGCCGGCGACAGTTTGCCGAAACGCTTACTTCTTGATCACGACCTCGCCGCGCCAGCCCATGTCGGGGTCACGGTCATGGCGATACTCGTAGTAGCGGGCGCCCGGATGCTTGCGATAGACCTCGACATACTCGGGCTTGTCCCAGGAGCGCCATTCGCGCTTGGTGGTCCAGTAGCCGTCGCTGTAGCCGTAGGCGACGACGCCCGGGTCGAAGGTCACGGCAACGTCGGCCGCATACGCGCCGACCGCCGTGGTGCCGAGGATCGCGGCGATGGCCGCCGCTTTCAGAATGGACTTCATGGAGGCATCCTTTCGGTTGAGCCGCCTGATTCGGCTGGCGACCTGGTCCAGGCGGCGAGAAAACCATGGGCTGCGGGATGAACGCGCGCTGACTAGGGGAGTTGCCGAAACCGCACCGGACTGATGATTTGTGACAATGTTGCGACGTCTTTGG
Source organism: Alphaproteobacteria bacterium (assembly GCA_005884705.1). Classification (GTDB taxonomy): domain Bacteria; phylum Pseudomonadota; class Alphaproteobacteria; order Reyranellales; family Reyranellaceae; genus Reyranella. The sequence goes on along the minus strand of VBAF01000146.1, from coordinate 5,441 downwards.
ACGACTGAATTTCTGGAACCTTCGGGCGAGTCCGCGCTCGCGGCCGCCGAGTCGGTGTCCTGGCGGATCTTCAAGAATCCGGTGACGGTCTTCATCGGCGGCGTCGCCGCGGTCCTCCTCGAGCTCGCCGAGCCCGCGGTGCGCAGCGGCGTCTGGGAGTACACCGGCTTCCGCCGCGATCCGGTGCGGCGGCTCGAGCGCACCGGCCTCGCCGCAATGGTGACGGTCTATGGCGCGCGCAGCGTGGCCGAGCGGATGATCGCGGGCGTGGTCGCCCTGCACGGGCGCGTCGCGGGCACGACGCCGGCCGGCGAGGCCTACCGCGCCAACGATCCGCGCCTGCTCACCTGGGTCCAGGCGACGGCGGCCTTCGGCTTCATCGAGGCCTATCACCGTTATGCGCAGCCGCTCACGCCGGCGGAGATCGATCGCGCCTACGCCGAGGGGGCGCCGGCGGCCGCGCTCTACGGCGCGCTCGCCGCGCCGCGCTCCGACGCGGAGCGGCGCGGCCTGTTCGAGGCGACGGGGCCGCGGCTGGAGGCCTCGCCGATCGTGTTCGAGTTCCTGGCGATCCTGCGCGCCGCGCCGATCGTGCCGGCGCCGTTGCGGCCCGTGCAGCGCCTGCTGATCCGGGCTGCGATCGAGATCGTGCCGGACTGGCTGCGCAAGCGACTGGGCCTCGGCGACGCCTGCGGGCTGCGCGGCTGGGAGCGACGGCTGGTTCGGCTGCTCGGCGCCGCGGCCGACCGCGTGGTGTTGCCGGGCAGCCCGGCTGTGCAATCTTGCCGCCGGCTCGGCCTGCCGGCCGGCTATCTCTACCGACGGCGGAGGACCGGATGAGCCTGACGATCTACGGCATCAGGAACTGCGACACGATGAAGAAGGCCCGCGCCTGGCTCGACAAGGCCGGCCACGCCTACGCCTTCCACGACTACAAGAGCGCCGGGATCGACCGCGCCCGGCTCGAGCGCTGGGCGAAGCAGGTCGGCTGGCAAGCGCTGCTCAACCGCTCAGGCACCACCTTCCGCAAGCTGCCGGAGGCAGCGAAGGCGGGGCTGACCGAGAAGACGGCGCTGGCGCTGATGCTGGAGCAGCCGTCGATGATCCGCCGGCCGGTGCTGGAGGCGCCCGGCGGGGTCCTGCTGGTCGGCTTCAAGCTCGACGAATATGAGTCTAACTTATGATTTCAGCACAGCGGGTTACGGCTTTATCTTGACGTAGAACCTCAAATTTAAGACAGTAAAGCCCCCTCTGAGGTTCAACAAATGACAAGCAAGATCCTGGCTGTGATGCTCGTCCCGCTCGCTTTGTCCGTCTCCGCCTGCGGCGATACCTGGGGTCAGCGCGCCACCACGGGCGGTGCGATCGGCACCGGCGCCGGTCTGGCGGTGGGCGCACTGGCCGGCTGGCCGTTGCTGGGGCCGGCCCTGGCCGGCGCGGTGGTGGGTGCCGGCATCGGCGCGGCAACCGCCAAAGACGGGCCGATGAGCGGCCACTGAGGCAAGTCGCCTAGCTCAGCAGCAGCCTGAGCTTGCGGTCGAACACGCGCAGCACGTCCTCGAGGCTGTCGCCATGGGCGAGCTTGCGCGGGCCGTTATAGACCATGTAGCCGCCCTGGGCGGTGCCCGGCACCTTGGCGATCGCGAACAGCGGCTGTTCGGCGGTGTGGCGGAAGATCGAGAACACCGCCATGCCCGGCCGGAAATCGATGGCGTAGTCGCGCCATTCGCCCGAAGCGACGCGCAGGCTGTAGAGATTCAGCAGCCGGCTCAGCTCCCGCCGGTCGAAGGAAACGATCCGGCGCCGGGCCTTCTGGTCGGCCAAACGGTACAAAGTGCTCATAGCGTCGTCGAATTGTTGCAGAAGGCCGACGGTTTGCCAAACCCCGAGTGTGGGGCTATGAACCGCCGCCAAAGCTGTTGATTCTGCGTCATTTTCAGGAGCCCTGCGTGTCCGACTCCGCCGCCTTCCAGGAAGTCGACGATGCCGTCCGACAGGACGATCTCAAGCTGTGGTGGAAGCGCTGGGGAACCTGGGTCGTGGCCGGCGCCGTCCTCGTCGTGGTCGCCGTCGCGGGCCTGGTCGGCTGGCGCCAGTACGATACCGCGCAACGCGCTGCAGCCAGCGTCGCCTATTCGCAGGCACTGGCCAAGATCGGCCAGGACAACGCCGCCGCGCGCACCGAGCTGAACAAGCAGGCCGACAGCGCGCCCGAGCCCTATCGCGCGCTGGCCGCGCTGGCCGCCGCGCAGCTCCTCGACAAGCCAGAGGATCAGGCGGCGGCGCTCGAGGCGGTGTCCGCGCGCCTGCCGTCGGAGCTGTCGGATATGGCGCTGGTGATCGCGGGCTACCGCGGCATGGACAACGGCAAGCTCGACGCGATGATGGGCAAGCTCGGCCCGCTCGCCCAGGGCGACCGGCCGTTCCACGCCAGCGTCAACGAGCTGCAGGCGCTTGCCGCCGTCCGCAAGGGCGACCTGGCTCGCGCCCGGGAGCTGTGGACCGCGCTGCTGAAGGATTCCAGCGCGCCGCAGGGTGTGCAGCAGCGCGCCCAGGCCATGCTCACCCTCCACGGCCCGGCCGAAGGCAAATAGAGAGATGACCCAGGCTACGCGTTTCCTGCTGGCGGCGCTGCTGCTGGCGCTGTCGCTGTCGGGCTGCGACTGGTTCGACAAGAAGAAGCCGCCGCTGGTCGGCGAGCGGCTGCCGGTGTTCGCCGACCGCAAGGACCTCGAGCCGGACAAGGAGGCGGGCGCCATCCAGATCGGCCTGCCGGCGCCGGTGACGAACGAGTCCTGGCCGGAATCGGGCGGCTATCCGAACTACGCCATGCAGCATCTGGCGATCGGCGATTCCCCGCAGGTGCTGTGGACCGCCGACGTCGGCGCGGGCTCCGGCTCCTCGCGCATCCTGACCGCGCCGCCGGTGGTGGCGGACGGCAAGGTCTTCGCCAAGGACGCCCAGAGTACCGTGTCGGCCTTCGACGCCAACACCGGCCAGAGGATCTGGAGCGTGACGCTCAAGCCCGAGAAGGCGCGCGACACCGACGAGTTCGGCGGCGGCGTCGCCTATTACGGCGGCCGGCTGTTCGTGACCACCGGCTTCGCCAACGTCTTCTGCCTCGATGCCAACGACGGCAAGGAGATCTGGAACTCGACGGTCAGCGCGCCGATCCGCGGCGCACCGCTGGTCTTCGCCGACCGCGTCTTCGCGATCTCGATCGACAACAAGCTGCACGCCATGGCGGCGGTCGATGGCTCGGACCTGTGGAGCTTCTCGGGCCTGCAGGAAGTGGCGGGCTATGTCGGCGGCAACAGCCCGGCCGGCTCCAATGACGTCCTGGTGGCGCCGTTCAGCTCCGGCGAGCTGGTCGAGCTGCGCGCCGAGAACGGCCGCACGGTGTGGAACGAATCGCTGGTCGGCCCGCGCCGCGAGGCGCGCGCCTTCGGCAACGTGGCCGACATCCGCGGCCGCCCGGTGATCGATCGCGGCCTGGTGCTGGCGATGGGCTCGGCCGGCACGCTGGCGGCGATCGACTTGCGCTCGGGCCAGCGGGTGTGGGAGCGCAACATCGGCGGCAACCAGACGCCGTGGGTGGCAGGCCGCTTCGTGTTCGTCGTCACCTCCGCCGCCGACGTGGCGGCGGTCGAGCGCGACACCGGCAAGGTGAAGTGGGTGACGCCGCTCACCCAATATGTCGACGAGAAGCGCCGCAATCCCATCCTGTGGGCCGGGCCGGTGCTGGCCTCCGACCGGCTGCTGATCAGCGGCTCGACCGGCGAGCTGCTGGCGCTGTCGCCCTATACCGGCGCGGTGACCGGCAAGCTCGACATTCGCGAGCCGCTGCGGCTGGCCCCCGTGGTGGCCAATCGCACGATCTACATCCTGGCCGATTCGGGCAGACTCATTGCGCTCCGCTGACGCGAAACCTCGCGTCGCCATCGTCGGCCGCCCCAACGTCGGCAAGTCGACGCTGTTCAACCGCCTGGTCGGCCGGCGCCGCGCCATCGTCGACGACACGCCGGGCGTGACGCGCGACGTGCGCGAGCAGGAGGCGCAGCTCGGCGATCTCGCCTTCACCCTGCTCGACACCGCCGGCTGGGAGACGATCGGCGGCGAGGCGCTCGAGGCGCGCATGCGCCGCTTCACCGAACGCGCCGTCGACTCCTCGGCCGTGGTGCTGTTCCTGATCGACGCGCGGGCCGGCGTGCTGCCGCTCGACGAGGCCTTCGCCGACTGGCTGCGCAAGCGCGCCGGCAAGGTGATCCTGGTCGCCAACAAATGCGAGGGCCGCGCCGGCCAGACCGGCCTGGCGGAGGCGCATGGCCTGGGCCTCGGCGCGCCGATCCCGTTCTCGGCCGAGCACGGCGATCGCCCGGCATATCGAGCCGATGCCCGAGGAGGACGAGGACGACAAGGCCGAGCTCAGCGAGGAGGAGCAGGCCGCCGCCGATGCCGAGCTCGCGAAGCGCCCGCTGCTGCTGGCGATCGTCGGCCGGCCCAATGTCGGCAAGTCGACGCTGCTCAACCGGCTGGTCGGCGAGGAGCGCATGCTGACCGGCCCCGAGGCCGGCATCACGCGCGATTCGATCCGCGTCGAATGGAGCTGGAAGGGCCGGGCGGTGCGCCTGGTCGACACCGCCGGCATGCGCCGCCGCAGCCGCATCGACGCCAAGCTCGAGGCCGCCTCGGTCGCCGACACGCTCGACACCATCCGCCTGGCCGACGTCGTCGTCGTCGTGCTCGACGCCGCCGACATGATGGAGAAGCAGGATCTCGCCGTCGCCGGCCGCGTCATCGAGGAGGGCCGCGCGCTGGTGATCGCGGTCAACAAGACCGACCTGCTGGCGCAGGACCGCAGCCAGGCGAGCAAGCAGTGGCGCAAGCTGCGCGACCGGCTCGAGGCCTCGTTCGCACAGGTCAAGGACGTGCCGATCGTCGGTCTCTCGGCGCTCAACGGCCGCGGCGTCGACAAGCTGCTGCCGACGGTGTTCGAGACCTACAAGATCTGGAACACGCGGGTGCCGACGCCCAAGCTGAACCGCTGGCTGCGCGAGATGGAGACGCTGCATCCGCCGCCGCTGGCGCATGGCCGCCGCATCCGGCTGCGGTTCATGACGCAGATCAAGATCCGGCCGCCGACCTTCATCTTGTCGGTCAGCCAGCCGCAGGAGCTGGGCGACGATTATCTGCGCTACCTGATGAACCGCCTGCGCGACGACTTCGGCCTGCCCGGCGTGCCGATCCGGCTCGCCATGCGCAAGCCCAACAATCCCTACGCGAGCCGCGCCCGCAAACAACGCTGACTCATGCTGGGCGAAAAGCGGTGGATAACTGCTTCGGCGCGAGCCTCATTATGGGCAATGGCCCGCGATTCGCCCCCTGATTTCATTGCCTCGAATCCGAAGCCAATGCCCGGAATAGGGTTGGTGACGCGATCC
>VBAF01000603.1:2164-2605 GCA_005884705.1 Alphaproteobacteria bacterium | reverse complement strand
GGGCGAGGCCTTGAGCGCACGCGTCTTCAAGCCGCTCGGCATGGCCGATTCGGGCTTCCAGGTGCCGGCCGACAAGGTCGCCCGCGCCGCCCAGCCCGGTCCACGGCCCAATGGCCAGCCGATGACGCCGCGCTTCGCGGTCGACGACGGCGCCAGGTACGAATCGGGCGGCGGCGGCATGACCTCGACGATGGAGGACTATCTCCGCTTCACCGCCATGCTGGCCAATAAAGGCGAGCTTTCAGGCAAGCGCCTGCTCGGCAAGCAGACGCTGGCCTTCATGACCGCCGACCATGTCGGCAACCGGCCGGGCCGGCCGCCGGGCCTGGGCTTCGGCTTGGGCTTCGAGGTCCGCACGGTGACGGGCGAGGCCGCGTTGCCCGGCTCGGTCGGCGAATACGGCTGGGCCGGCAACGCCGGCACGCTGTTCTGGATCGATCC
>VBAF01000603.1:0-2037 GCA_005884705.1 Alphaproteobacteria bacterium | reverse complement strand
TTGATGCTGGGGGCGCGCCACTCCAGTGGCGCGATCTTCCTTTTATCTCGACGAAGATCGCGCCACTGGAGTGGCGCGCCCCCAGCAAGATCAGAGCGTGACCTGCTGAATCCCGCCGCGCGGTTGGCCGGCTTCGATGCTGCGCCACAGGATCTCGTGACCCCTCGGCAGCGGCCGGTTGTTGGCCATGGTGAGCCACAGCCGCAGCAGCAGGCGGCTCTGGCCGGCGGCGAAATCGTCCTCGAACGGCGTGCGGCCGTGATAGGTGACGTGGCTGTTGATCAGCTGCAGGTCGCCGGGCTCGAGCGTCATCTCGAAGCACAGCTCCTGCGCCGTCGCCATCAGCATGTCGATGGCTTCCTTCTGGGCCGGCGTCAGCTTGGGAATGTCGGCCGCCATCTGCGCCGCCTCGATGAAGGTCAGCGAATAGTGCGAGGTGAACTTGCCGTCGCGCACGCCGAAGATCGGCAGCGGATAGGCGGTGGAGCGGGTCGTGCTGGAGCCTTCCTTGCCGGTGCCTTCCTCGCCGAAGCGGCTGCGCCAGTAGTCGGTGAACAGCGCGTCGAGCAGGTCGGGGCGCTTGGCGAGGATCGCATTGTGGATCGCCGGCGTCGAGGCGAGCGTGCTGACGCCGCCCTTGGCGGCCTGGCGCACGCACAGCAGGCCGACCACGTCGGTGCGGTCGGTGTGGAAGCGCAGGCCGCCGTAACGTGCTGCCCGTCTGGTCCTTTGTCTGGCCGTAGGTGCGGCCGACATGGGCGCCCTCGTCGCGGATGGCGCGCATCAGCTCGCCGCTGCGGTTCTGGAACACCGGCCGGCCAAGATGCGTGCCGAGGCCGAAGTACATCCGGCGCAGGTCGTCCTCGGAATGGTCGGTTGGGAAGCCCTTGAGCTTCATGATCCCGCAGCCGTTCTCCAGCTCGTCGGCGATGTCGTCGAGCAGGTCGCCGAGCGTGGCGAGCGGGAAGTCCTCGCGCGTGATGTCCTGCCACGGCATGCCCTTGACCGCCTTGAGCGCGGCCTCGAGCTCGTCGACCTGGTCGGGCGTGAAGGCGCGGATCCAGCGCGTCGAATTCTCGATGTTCTTGCCCTGCCAGACTGAGGGACCGGTGAGCGGGGTGCGGGTCATGGCGTGGTTTTTACCTCATTCCAGGACTTTGCGCATATTGATCGAGGTCGGATAGTCGAAGCCGGGATGGGCCTCGCGCGAGATCTCGCGGTAGCCGAGGGCGGCAAAAAGCCGTTGATTTTCAGTGAGTACGACCCGCACCCCCAGCCGCACGCCGGGTCTCCCGCGACGACGCGCCTCGGCCTCGACGGCGGCGACCAGGCGCTTGGCCAGCCCCAGGCCGCGCGCCGCCGGCAGGACCGACAGGCGGCCGAAATAGAGATCGCCCTCGATCTCCTGGACGACGACGCAGCCCAGCATCTCGCCGCCGCGCTCGGCGACGATCGCGCCGGTGCCCTTGGCCAACTCCGCGGCGATCGCCTCGGCCGTCTCGCGGAACGCGCCGGACTCGGGCACCAGCTTGCCGCGATACTGCTCGAAGGCGGCAGCGATGGTCGCCGCAAGACCGGCTGCGTCGGCTTCGGTCGCCGCGCGCAGGACAAGGATGTCGCCCATGCCCTTCTTCTCGCGTACGCTCGGCGAAAAGGCGAGGAGGAAATGGCGATGGGCTACCAGACGATCGAGGTGCGCAAGCTCACGCCGGTGATCGGCGCGGAGATCTTCGGCGTCGATCTCGCCCGGCCGCTCGGCAACCAGCAGTTCCAGGAGGTGCACGACGCGCTGATGGAAAACCTGGTGGTCTTCTTCCGCGACCAGGAGCTGACGCACGATCAGCACAAGGATTTCGGCCGCCGCTTCGGCGAGCTGCACCTGCATCCCACGTCCACGCGCAAGGACTGGGAGCATCCAGAAATCCTGATCATCAAGGCCGACGAGAAATCCAAGCACATCGCCGGCGAAGAATGGCACTCCGACGTGTCGTGCGATCCCGAGCCGCCGATGGGCAGCATCCTCTACATGAAGGAGCT
>VBAF01000145.1 GCA_005884705.1 Alphaproteobacteria bacterium | reverse complement strand
ATAGGGATAGCGGTCGTGATACGGCAGACGGATCGTGTGCGTCATCTGGGGGCTCCGGCGATCTCGGCGTTCATGCGGCGGAAGGTGGCGACGGCGTCGGCATGGAAGGCGCGCTCCTGGGGACCGGCTTCGACGAGCGGCCGTCGCTCGTCGTCGAAATGACCGAAAGCGTCGGAGCCGCGCACCAGCATCGCCGTCACGCGCGTCGGCGCGGTGCAGCGCGCGTGGGTCGGAATATAGCTGATGCCGAGCCCGACGCGGCGATGGCTCGCGCGGTTGGGCCGTGAATTGTGCACCAGGTGCGTATGGTGGAGCGAGAATTGGCCGGCCTTCACGGCCATGAAGGCGGTGCGCGAGCGGTCGACCTCGGCGGCGAGCGTCTGGCCGCGTGACAACAGGTTGTCGGTGTCCTGCATGTCGGCGTGACGCAGCTGGCCCAGCTTGTGCGAGCCCGGCACGACTTCCATGCAGCCCGATTCGATCGGCGCGTCGGTCAACGCCACCCAGGCGGTGACATGGCAGATCGGATCGAGCGCGAAGTAGGTCGCGTCCTGGTGCCAGCTCACATAGGTGCCGCTGCCGGGATCCTTCGGCCAGACGGAGAGATGGAACAGCCGGATGTTCGGGCCGATCAGGTCCTCGACGGCGTCGAGGACCTCCGGCGCATGCACGATCTCGTCGACCCATGGAAACAGAAGATGCGGCTTGAAGTTGTGGCCACGGGTCAGCTTCTGGCCCTCCGCCCGCTCGAAGGCCTGAAGACTGTCGTGCCAGCCGCGTGCGCGGTCGGCGGAGAAGGCATCGACCGGGCAGATGAAGCCGTCGCGCTCGTACTGCGCGATCTGCCCGGAGGTGAGCTTCCTATGTGTCCCTTGGGCCATCAATGCGCCGTCCAGCCGCCGTCGACGAACAGCAGCGTGCCGGTGACGAAGGACGAGTCCTCGCTCGCCAGGAACAGCGCGGCGCGCGCCACCTCCTCGGGCTGGCCGATGCGGCCCATCGGATGGCGCTGCTTCCAGAAGGTGCGCGCCGCCTCGGGATCGGCCTGGCGTTGCAGCGAACGGGCCGGCATCGGCGTGTCGATCACGCCCGGCATCAATGCGTTGATGCGGAGGCCCTGTGCGGCGTGATCGACGGCGATGGTCTTGGTGAAGGAGGCGATCGCCCCCTTGGACGCGACATAGGCCGCGTTCTTGCCGAGACTCGACTGCGCGAGCTGCGAGCCCACCGTCACGATCGCACCGGACCGGGCCACGATCATCGGTGGAATGGCGTGATGGATCCAGAGATAGGTGCCCTTGACGTTGACCGAGAAGGTCCTGTCCCAGGCCTCCTCACTCACCACATCGACGGTGCCGCCGAGCGAGATGCCCGCCGCCGTCATCAGCACATCGATCCGGCCCCATTTCTCCATTACGCGCGCCACACCCTCGCGCGCGGCCTCGCCGTCGCTCACGTTGGCGGCGATGGTGATCGCCTCGCCGCCCCGCCCCTCGATGTCGGCAGCGACCTGGCCGATGCCGAGCTCGTCAAGATCGACGAGTGCGAGCTTCGCACCCTCGGCGGCGAACAGCCGTGCCGAGGCGGCACCGATCCCGGAGGCCGCGCCGGTGACGATCGCAACCTTGTCCGCGAGCTTCATGGCGCGAGATTAGCGTCTCGTTTCCGCTTTTCCTAATGCCGCCCAGCGGGTAAGCCCGCCCGCGAATGTCCCTTGTCCAGGTCACAGCAAGCGCCGTGCTGGGCTCCGCCCATCGACCGGTCGGACGCCGCGCCGACCTTCTGGGTGGCCGCCCGCCGGCGCTCGCCGTCTATTTCTCTGTTTTCCTGCACAGCCGCGGAGTGTAACGTTCTTTACAGTTGTCGAGTTGACGCGTTGCGGCCGAGGTGTACCCAATCTTCGCGCATGAATGATCGACTTCCCGAGCAACCGCTTGAAGCCTGCGACGTGCTCGTCGTGGACGACGACTTCGCCTTGTCGGAGGCCATCACCCAGTTCCTGACCCGTGGCGGCCTGCGCGTGCGCAAGGCCCACAACGCTGCGGCCGCCTTGAGCTTCGCCGCCTTCGCGCCGCCGCGCGTGGCGATCCTCGACTACCAGTTGCCCGATAGCACGGGCCTCGCGCTGGCGGCCGAGCTGCATGCCGAGATCCCGTCGCTGCACATCATCCTGATGTCGGCGAACACCGTCGACATCGACCAGGCGACCCTCGACAAGGCGGGCGTCAAGGTGTTCGTCAACAAGCCGATGCCGCCCGGCCCGCTGCGGCAGGCGGTAATGCGGCTGCTGCAGCAACCCTGACTTCAGGCCGCCACCGGCACCCGGAACTGATAGGGCTCCTCGAGAGTCTTCGCGTCGTCAGCCGTGATCGTGAACTCCGTCGCCTTGGCGGCCGAGCTGAGCTGTTCGAGATCGGTCGCGCCGATGATCGGCGAGGCCATATAGGGCTTGCTGAGCAGCCAGGCGAGCGCCGCCTGCGCCGGCGTGCAGTTCTTGCCGAGCGCGATCTTCTTCAGCCGCTCGACCACCTCCCAGTCGCCGTCGCGGTAGGTGCCCGCCGCGACCACGGTGTCATTCTTGGCCCGCTCGGTGGCGCCGCCGCCTTCCCGGCTGCGATTGCCGGCGAGGAAGCCGCGGGCGAGCGGCGAATACGGGATCAGGCCGACGCCCTGCTCTTCGCACAGCCGGTTCATCTCGCGCTCTTCCTCGCGCTGGATCAGATTGTACAGGTTCTGCATGGCAATCGGCCGCGCATAGCCCTTCCAGTCGGCGATCATAATCATCTGCGCGAACTTGTAGGCCGGCATGGTCGAGCCGCCGATGTAACGCACCTTGCCCGAGCGCACGATCTGGTCGAGCGTGTACATCGTCTCCTCGACCGGCGTGTAGGGATCGAGGCGATGGATCTGGTAGACGTCGATATAGTCGGTCTGCAGGCGCTTGAGCTGCTCGTCGAGCGCCGCCATCAGATGCTTGCGGCCGGTGCCGACGTCGTTCTGCGCCGGGCTCATGCGGATGCCGACCTTGGTCGACAGCACGATGTCCTCGCGCTTGACCGTCTTCATGAGCGTCGCGCCCATGATCTCCTCGGAGCGTCCGGCATTGTAGGCGTCCGCGGTGTCGAAGAAGGTGATGCCGACGTCGAGGGCGCGCTTGAAATAGGCCGGCGCCTCGGCCTCGTCGAACTTGCCCCAGCCCCGCCGACCCTTGGCGCCCCACGAGTTTCCGCCGAGGCAGATCCGGCTGACGATCAGTCCGGAGCGGCCCAAAGGTCCGTACTTCATCGCAAAAATCCTCTTGTTGGCCGCACCTTAAGCTCCCACCTTGGGAGGATGAAAGTGCTGATCGAATATTGCGGCGCTTGAGGCTACAAGCCGCAAGCCCTCCGTGTGAGGGAACGCCTCGAAAAACTCGGCGCCTCCGACATCGAGCTGCGCCCCGGTAAATCCGGCCAGTTCGACGTCACCGTCGATGGCGCGCTGAAATACACCCGCAGCAAGACCGGCCGTTTTCCGACCGATGACGAGATCGAGGACCTGATGCCGGGCTAGCGCCCGGCATAGATCTCCTTGTTCACGCAATGGGCGACGATCGGCTTGCCGTCGAACACCGACAGGATGTTCTCCATGACGGCGATCGCCATGCGGTCGTTGGCCTCCTTGGTGACGCCGGCCATGTGCGGGCTGAAGATCACGTTCTCCAGCGCGAACAGCTTGTGGCCGGCCTCCGGCGGCTCGCGCTCAAGCACGTCGAGGCCGGCGCCGCGCAGCTTGCCGGTGGTCAGCGCGGTGTAGAGCGCCTCCTCGTTGACGATGCCGCCGCGCGCGGTGTTGACCAGGAAGGCACCGGGCTTCATCAGCCCGATCGTCTCTGAATTGAACATGTCGATCGTCTCGGGCGACTTGGGGCAGTGCACGGAAACGAAATCGACCTTTGGCAGGATCGCCTTGAGGTCGGTCACCTTCTTGGCGCCGGCCTTCTCGATGTCGGCCGCCGGGATGTTCGGGTCGAGCACGTAGGTGTCCATCTCGAAGGCAACGCAGCGCCTCACCGTGCGCGAGCCGATGCGGCCCATGCCGACCACCAGGATCGACTTGCCGGCGAGATCGGCGGGCTGGTCGGCGAGACGATCGTGCCAGGCGGCCTCGCGCACCAGGCGGTCCAACCTCTTGGTGAGACGGGCGGAGGCGAGCAGCATGTACATCGCGTGCTCGGCGACCGACACCGAGTTGGCGATGCCGGTGGTCATCAGCGGAATCTTGCGCTTGCTGAGCGCCGGCACCTCGACCTGGTCGAAGCCGACGCCGAGCCGCGCCACGCATTCCATGACCGGCGAGACATCGAGCTCGGCCTGCTTGTACGGCGTGCCGCCCAGGGTCACCGCGTTCGCGTCCTTGAGCTTGGCATGATACGCGGCGGCCACGTCCGTGATTGGCAGGATCTCGTAATCGACGTCGTCGCGCTTCTTCAGGACCTCGATCCCGGCCTGCGGCATCCATCCGACGACCAGTATCTTCTTGCGATTCTTGCCCGTGGCCATGGTTTCCCCTGCATCGCTTGCGAACGTCCGCCAATCCTAGAGCCGGCCACAGCGTCCCGCTAGGGCAGGTAGGTGAGCGGGAGCCGCGTGGTGGACTTGATTTCTTCCATGGCGAACATCGAGGTGACGTCGCTGAGCTCGACCCGGGCGATCAGGCGCTTGTAGAAGGCGTCGTAGGCATCGATGTCGGGCAGCGCCAGCCGGATCAGGTAGTCGATCTCGCCGCTCATGCGGTAGCAGTCCATCACCTCGGGAAACGACGCCACCGCCTTGGCGAAGCGGCCGAGCCATTGCGCATTGTGCTGCGCGGTGCGCACCGCCACGAACACCGTGACGCTGGCGTTGAGCGCCCGGCGGTCGAGCAGCGCCACCTTGGCGCGAATGACGCCCTGCTGCTCCAGCCGGTTGATGCGCCGCCAGCATGGCGTGGTCGACAGGCCGACCCGCCGCGCGATCTCGGCCAGCGCCATGTCGGCATCGTCCTGCAGGCAATCCAGAATCTTGCGGTCGAAGGAATCGAGCGATAATTTTGCGGCCAATGGCATATCCTTGGAATGGATTTCTCAATCCTGCCGCAGATCACGCAAAGCGAGCAACCTGTTTTCCGCCAATCCCGCTACACTTTCCTGATGTTGCGCCGCTTCACCGACCACCCCTCGTCGGTCAACGAAACCTACCTCCAGCACATGGCCATGGCGTTCGGCTTCGGAGGACGCATGGTGCTGGGCGGCCTCGCCTGCCTGGTGCACGGCGTGTTGCCGTGGCTGTGCCTGACGCGCGGCAGCGATACCGTCCGCAGCCTGAACCATCGCATGGTGAGCCACCGGGTCGTCCGGCCGACCGCGGCGCCGGTTCCGGCCGAATAGCGCTTGCAACCGGCTTCCGTCGTCCCACGTTCAATGAACGCATTGGGAGGCGCGGCATGGAAACACCTCTGAAGATCAGCTTCCAGGGAAGCGCCACCAGTGAGGCGCTGAGCGGCCTCATCGCCGAGCACGTCGAAGCGCTGGAGAAGCTCTACGGCCGGATGACCGCCTGCCATGTCATGGTGCAGGTGCCGGACCGCCACAGCGGCCTGTTCGCCGTCCACATCCACGTCACTCTGCCAGGCGGGGCCGACGTCAACATCGACCACACGCCGGCCGCCGACGAGCGCTTCCACGACCCGCAATTCGCGGTGAACGACGCCTTCAGGCGCGCCAAGCGTCAGATCACCGACCACGCCAGCAAGCGGCGCGGGGACGTGAAGACCCTGCACGGGCGCGTCGAGCGCACGCTGGATCGCTCGGCACCCCCTTCTCGTCGAGGCGCTCGCGCAACAGACCGATCCGATCGCCGCCCCAGAACAGCTCGTTTTCGAAAGCGAACGTCGGCACTCCGAAAACGCCGGAGGCCTCGGCCTCGTTGCGCAACCGGTCGTGCTCGGTACCGCCCTCGCCGATCAGGAAGTCCGGGAACCCGGGCGAAGCGCCCGCCTCGATCAGCAGCGCCTCGACCGCCGCCACGTCCTCCGGATCGAATTCGCGGCGCCAGAAGCGGTCGAACGCGAGATCGTTGTAGCGGCGAAAGACGCCGTGCCGCTGGGCATAGAGCATGCCGGCATTGGCCGGCCGCGTATAGTAGACCTTCTTCGGGCCCATCAGGGTAAGGCCCTGCTTGTTGGCGAAGCGGCGGGCATCCATGTACGAGTAGCGCACCCGCCGCCAGTGATGCGGATCGCGCTCGGCGACGCTGCCCATGTAGGAGGCGACGTCGAGCGTGTAGGGCCGCCATGTGAGCGCGATCGCGTAGTCGGCCTCGAGCCGATAGGCCTCCGCCTTGGCGACGAAGGCGTAGGGACTCACATAGTCGCTCCAGAGCAGAACCTCAGCGGGCATCCTTCGCCAGCTTGGTCTCGACCACGCGTGACCACAGGGTGGCGCCCAGCGTGATGATCTCGTCGTTGAAGTCGTAGCCGGGGTTGTGGACCTCGCAGCCGCCTTCGCCGCCGCCATTGCCGATGTTGATGAAGGCGCCCGGCACCTTCTCCAGCATGTAGGAGAAGTCCTCCGAGGCCATCACGTACGGTCCCTCGCGGTTCATGTTCTCCTTGCCGACGATCGTCTCGGCGACGTCGGCGATGAACTGCACCGAGTCGCGGTCGTTGACCAGTGGCGGGAAGGCGATGCGCACATCGGGCTTGGCGGAGCCGCCCAGGGTCCTGGCGATGCCGGTCGAGATCGTCTCGATGCGCTCCTTGATCAGCGCCATGGTCTCCTTGCGGAAGGCCCGGATGGTGCCGCGCAGAACCGCCTCCTGCGGGATCACGTTGTAGGCGTCGCCGGCGTGCATCTGGGTGACCGAGATCACCGCCGAATCGAGCGGCGCCACGTTGCGCGACACCACGCTCTGCAGCGCCGAGATGATCTGGGTGGCGATGATCACCGGATCGATGCCGGTCTCCGGCCGTGCGCCGTGCGCACCCTTGCCGGTGATGTGGATGTCGAACAAACCACCGCCCGCCATCTGCGGGCCCGAGCGGATGGCGAACTTGCCGACATCGAGCTTGGGCCTGTTGTGCATGCCGAATATCTGCTCGCACGGGAACTTCTCGAACAACCCGTCCTTGACCATCGCCTCGCCACCGCCGAGCCCCTCTTCGGCGGGCTGAAAGATCAGGTTGACGGTCCCGTCGAAGTTGCGGCTCTCGGCGAGGTAGCGGGCCGCGCCGAGCAGCATTGCCGTGTGCCCGTCATGACCGCATGCGTGCTCCATGTCGGCGCGCAGGCCGATGGCGCGCGGATTGTTGCCGACCCGGATGGTGCCGACGACGCCGGTCTTGCCGATGCCGGTGGTCACCTCGACGCCCCACTCCCTGAGCTTCTCGGCGACGATGCGGCTGGTCCGCTCCTCCTCGAAGCCGAGCTCGGGATGGGCATGGATGTCGCGACGGATCGCGGTCAGCTCGGCCGACGCGGCGGCGATCTTGGGCTCGATGTTCGAGGGCATTCAGGACTCCAGCAGGAAAGAGCTCATTACACGCCGAAATTCGCCGCCATGCACGTGCGGATAGAAGTGCCCGCCGTCGGGCAACACATAGGCCCGCGCGTTGGGGATCAACCGCACCAGCTCCTCGGTGAAGTAGAGCGGCGTCACCATGTCGTCGCGGGCGCAGATCGCCAGCGTCGGCGCCTTCACCGTCTGCAGCTGGTCGCGCCGGTCATGCGCCACGATGGCGGCGATGCGCGACAGCACGATCTCGGGCACCGGGATGGTCTCGCCGGCCTTGGCCTAGAGCGCGGCGANCGGCGTCGTGGTCGCGCACCCAGAAGGGCGAGTTCAGCGCCAACGCGCTCGATCTCTGGTAGGCCGCTGGCCCCAGCTCCTTGAGCACCTGGGCGCGCGCCTCGAACAGCCGGCGGAAGAAGGCGTCGGTCCTGGCCCAGGTGGCGCTCAGCACCAGCCGGTCGATCCGTCCGGGATGCTCGATCGCCAGCACCTGGCCCATCGCGCCGCCGGTGGAATGGCCGCACCAATGGACCTTGTCGAAACCCAGCGCATCGATCAGCTGCAGGGCATCGTCGGCCATCTGCGCCACGCTGTACTGGATGCGCGACAGCGTGCTGCGGCCGGTGCCGCGGTGATCGTGCACGACCACGGTGAATCGGCCGGCAAGCTTCGCCACATTCTCGCCCCACCAGCGGCCGTCGCCGCCCAGTCCCGGCACCAGCAGCAAGGGCGGCCCGCTGCCGTGCTTCTCGTAATAGAGCTCCGCGCCGTCGCGCAGCTTGACGTGTGGCATTTGTGGCCCCAAAGGCGTTACTGAATTTTGCCGGGAGAGGAAACCGCAGGATG
>VBAF01000604.1 GCA_005884705.1 Alphaproteobacteria bacterium | reverse complement strand
GCCGCCGCGCACGTTGAGCAGCCAGGCGATCGAATCGGGTGCGGTCAGCAGCGCCACGTCGGCGCCCTTGGCGGCCACGCTGTCGGCGATGCGGCGGCGGCGCTGCTCGCTGGTCTCGCCGGCGAACTCGACGGGATGGGGCAGCACCGGCGCGAGCGGCGGCGCCGGACGATCCGTCCACACCGCGTCGATCGGATTGTGCTCGACGGCGACGAAGCTGCCGCCGGCGCGGGCGGCGGCGCGGGCGAAGCGCTCGTGGCCGTCGATCGTCTGCAGCCAGGGATCGAAGCCGAGCTTGCCGCCCCCACTTATTCCTTTGGATGGCAGGTTGGCGGCGATCCAGGCCTCGGGCGATTGCTCGGGGATCTGGTGCGGCACGAAGGCGTCGGTGTCGACCTGCGCGCGCACCGCGAGCGTGTAGCGTCCGTCGATGAAGATCGCCGCCGTGTCGGCCAGCACGATCGCAAGCCCCGCCGAGCCGCTGAAGCCGGTGAGCCAGGCCAGCCGCTGCGCGCGGCACGACGAAGCCGTCGAGGCCGCGCCGTGCGAGCTCCTCGCGCAGGGCGGCGAGCCGCTCCGGCGGCGCAGGGGAGGCATGCAGGCCATCGTCGGCTTTCGCCATCTCGGCCCGCCAGGCGCTGAGCGCTCGGGTCAGTTCGGCGTCGGGCTCGGGGTCGAACAGCTCGACCCATTCCGGCCCGGCCAGGCCCTCGGGCGCGGCCACGACTCCGCGCATCAGGCCTTCCAGAGCGGCCGGGTCGGGGGCGCGGCCGCGCCGGCGCAGCAGATGAAGGACGTCGTCGGGGGCGGAACTCATGCGCGGCCGACCCTACGCGTGGGCTGGAAGACAGGCAATCTGCGCAATAATTGTTCTCTCGCAGGCGCGAAATGCCAATTTGTTGGCCACATGCGCCCACTGCATAGCAGCAAGGTCGAGGACGTAGTTATCGTGTAATTCCAAGGCTCTATATTTGCTTTGTGCAGTTGCAGCATTCGATACGGCAATGCACATCCAAAGGAGATTTCGATGATGACCCAGCCGATTCAGACCTTCCAGAATCTGACCAGCGAAACGACNNTTATGAGTACGGAGCCGGCTTCACCTACGCCGACCGCCGCCGTCTCGAGCGCGAGGCCCGCTACGCCCGCGCCGTCTTCCTGATCGACGCAGGCCTGTGGCTCGGCCGGCTGGTGAAACGCGCCGTCGCCGCCGTCAGGGCTGACTTCAAGCTGCGTGCGGCGGAAGCCCAGCTGCTGCGCATGACCGACCGCGAGCTCGCCGATCTCGGCCTGTGCCGCGCCGACATTCCGTTCGCGGTGCGGGAGACGGCCGAGGGCGTCATGCCGCAGTTCGACACCGTCACCGGTCATGTTACCCCCGCGAACCAGAACGTGCGCCGCGCGGCGTAACCAGTCGAGCTTAGTAGCGTAGCGTAAGCGTAGAGTAGAAGGGCCGGCAGTTGCCGGCCCTTTTTCTTTACGCCTTGCGCAGCAGGAGCGTGCGCCACATCGCGCCGCCGGTCTCGAGATCGATGTGGCGCTCCACGACGAAGCCGCGGGGCTTGTATGCGGCGACGATCATCTCGGCCTGCTCGACCAGCAGCCCGCTCAGCAGCAGGCGGCCGCCGGGCCGCGTCGCGGCGTCGAACGGCTCGGCGAGCTCGATCAACGGGCCGGCCAGGATGTTGGCGACGACCAGGTCGTAGGGCGCGCGGCCGGCCAGCTCGGGCGCCTCGAGGCCGAGCGAGATGACAAAGCGGCAGAGCGGCGCCACGCCGTTGCGCGCCGCATTCTCGATCGCGACCTCGACCGCCTGCGGATCGTTGTCGCCGCCCAGCACCGGCCGCTGCCACAGCTTGGCCATGGCGATGGCCAGGATGCCGCTGCCGCAGCCGACATCGACGGCGTTCGGCGTCTCGGCCGGATCGAGCGTCGCCAGCATCTCGAGGCAGCCGCGCGTCGTTGCATGCGTGCCGGTGCCGAAGGCCAGGCCGGCATCGATCTCGATCGGCAACAGGCCGGCCGGCACGCCGGCGCGGCGGTGGCTCGGGTGGACCCAGAACGGTCCGACCTTGAAGGGCTGGAAGGAGCGCTGGTTCTCGGCCACCCAGTCCTTCTCGGGCAGCTCCGCCCAGGTCCAATCGCCGTCGAGTGATGGCCGGCCGCCGTGGCCGAAGATCTCGATCCGCCAGGGCCCGTCGCGCGACAGCTCACGGCTGGTGACGACAAAGCCGTCTTCGGCGAGCGGCTCGAGCGCCTGCTCGGCATCGGCGCGCGCCGCTGCGGGCACGTCCCGCCGGGCCGTCCAGCCGCCGCTCATGCGGCTTCGATGAAGCTGTCGAGCACCTTCTTCGGGCCGGCCTTCTCGAACTCGATGTCGAGCTTGTTGCCGTCGACCGCGACGATGAGGCCATAGCCGAACTTCTGGTGGAACACCCGCTGGCCGACGCTGAGGTCGGGCTTGTCGCCCTCGACGGCGCGGCGGTCGTCCATCGTCTCGTCGCGCCAGCGCGTGCGGGCGCGGCCCATGTGAGTCACGCCGAGACTCTCGTAATCGAAGCCGCTCGCCTGATCGCGTAGGCCACCGTGATGGCCGGCCGAGTAGGTGGCGTAGAGGCCGGCGTCGCTGGCTTCGGCGAGCTGCTCGGTCGGCAGCTCCTTGAGGAAGCGCGACGGGATCGCCGCCTGCCACTGGTTGAAGACGCGCCGGTTGGCGGCGAACGAGACGTAGGCCCGCTTGCGCGCGCGGGTCAGCCCGACATAGGCCAGCCGCCGCTCCTCCTCGAGGCCGGCCAGGCCCTTGTCGTCGAGCGCGCGCTGGTTGGGAAACAGGCCTTCCTCCCAGCCGGGCAGGAACACGG
>VBAF01000144.1:3385-9509 GCA_005884705.1 Alphaproteobacteria bacterium | reverse complement strand
GGTCACGGTAGGTTCTACGGATCAGGTCCTCGGCGGTTGCGAACCATCCCGGCCGCCCAGGCCGTACCAGGCGAACGGGAACGCGACGACGCAAAGCAACGCCATCGCCAGGAAGGACAGACCGCCGTACGCCGCATAGAGCGTTCCGGACAGCGCCGTCAGCCCGGCCGACACCACGCCCGAGCCGAAAGCATAGATCGCCTGAGCCGTCGCGGACAGAGGGATGGCGACCACGGCGCTCACACCACGACTTTCGCGGCGACCGCTTCCGAGCACAGCAGGCTGAGGGCCGACAGGTCGATTCCGGCCGCGCTCCAGCGGATGACGACACCGTCGTGCACCGCGTGGCTGCCCTAGATCAACCCCGACACGACAGTGAGCGTGCGAAAGCGCACGATCCGAACAAGGCCCCGCACCTCGCGAAGCCACTCCGAAGGCCGCATCCATCGCGAGGTAGAGCGCGATGGATGCAATCGCTGGATTGATGGGCAATGCCGACGCCCCGAACGAAATTCCGTCGCGCCAAGCGACAGGAACAACCTTCAAACGCCGGCATCGTCCACCTGCCGCACCGCAAGCGCGGCGCAGCCTAACGGATGATCGTCGCCTTGATCGCGGTCTGCTGGCTCCACACCGTGGTGACCAGATCGCCGGGCTTGAGGGTCTGGAGAGCCTGTTTGCCGGCAGCGCTTTGCACCGGCGGCATCTGGATGACCTCGCCGCTGTCGGGAGACGGATCTTCCGGCCGTCCGTTCGACGCGTTGATGATGAAGATGGTGCCGCTGGCCGCGTCGACCCGCGTGACCATCCCCGACATGCTCCACAGCTTGATGCGTTCTTGCGCTCCCGGGATGCCTTCGAGACGGGCCCCCTGCGCCAGGAGAGCCTTGGCCTGCGCCTCCGACTGCGGGGTCTTCTTGGCGATCATGAAGTCGAGATAATCGTACCACTGGTAGTCGACGACCTGGCCTTCCTTGAGCGAGCTGTAGTTGGTCACGAGGTCAGCCGCCCGCATCTTCACGCGGCCGAGATCCTCCCACACGACGTTGACGATGCGCCGTTCCGGATGAAGGCTGTGCACCGTGCCACGCTTGAAGTTCTGATAGGTGTTGGGCACCACGAGGTCGGCCTGAGCCGCCGCCGTCTGCGCCAGCAGAGGCAGCGAGCCTGCCATGAGCGCCGCCCCCCCAAAAAGCTTGAACGCGGTACGACGAGTTGAGTGCATGACGAGAACCCCCTTTTGTTGAGCGGGGTTACCGTACCGTGCGAACTATTCCGCATAAAGGGAATAGTTGTATTTTGGGTAAAGCTGAGGCCCGTCGTGCCGCCGGCGGGGCCGCCTACGCAGCCTTGCCCAGGTCTTCGCCGGCGAGCGCTCGTTCGATCAGCTTCACGACGTTGTCGCGGCCGTAGAGCTTGATGAAGGCGCCCATGCGCGGGCCCTGCTTGCTGCCCAGCAGCACCTCGTAGAGGGCCTGGAACCACTGGCGCAGCTCTTCCTTGGCGAAGTGTCGCTTGCCCGCCTCGTAGACCTCGTTCTGGATGAACTCGGCGCTCTCGCTCTCGGGAATCCGGCGCAGCGTTTCGGCGAGGTCGTGCAGCGCGACGCGCTCGGCGGCCGCAGGCAGGCGGAACGTCTTCGTGCTTTTCACGAAGTCCTGGTAGTAGGCGACAGCGCCCTGCAGCATATGGTCGAGATAGGGCGCGGTCTGCGGCGTCGCCCCGGGCACGTAGCGGCGCAGGTACTGCCACAGCACGTCCTTGTCGTCGGTGTGCGCCACGCTCGCCAGGTTCAGCAGCATGCCGAAGCTGACGCCGCCGGAGTGATGATCGACCGGCGCGCCGTTATGGATGTGCCAGGCGGGATTGTCGGCCTGCTTGCCCGGCTCCTCGGACGGCATGCGCTCGACCGCCGCCAGATAGTCGTCGATCGCGCGCGGGATCACGTCGAAGTACAGCCGCTTGGCGCGCCGCGGCGCCTGGAACATGTAGAGCGCCAGCGATTCGGGCGGCGCATAGCGCAGCCAGTCCTCGACCGACAGGCCGTTGCCCTTGGACTTGGAGATCTTCCTGCCCTGCTCGTCGAGGAACAGCTCGTAGTTGAAGCCCTCGGGCGGGCGGCCGCCCAGGATCTTCACGATCCGGTTGCTGAGCTCGGCCGACGGGATGAGATCCTTGCCGTACATCTCGTAGTCGACCTCGAGCGCGAACCAGCGGCCGGCCCAGTCGGCCTTCCACTGCAGCTTGACGTTGCCGCCGGTCACCGGCGTCTCGGTCAAGCTGCCGTCCTCGTCGCGATAGACGATGGTGCCGGCCTC
This sequence comes from Alphaproteobacteria bacterium, assembly GCA_005884705.1. Lineage (GTDB taxonomy): Bacteria > Pseudomonadota > Alphaproteobacteria > Reyranellales > Reyranellaceae > Reyranella. Next base: position 7,191 of record VBAF01000144.1, on the reverse strand, counting down.
GACGTTGGTCTGGATCACCGGCACCTGCAGCACGCGGCCGGTCCGGGGCGAGATCGGCAGGAAGATCGAGTAGGTCGCCTGCCGCTCGGCGCCGAGCGTCGGCAGCATCACCGCCTGGACCTCGTCGTAGTGCTGCAGCATGGCGAGCAGCATCTTGTCGAAGCGGCCCGACCTGTACCACTCGGTCGCCGACTGGAACTCGTACTCGAAGCCGAACGAATCGAGGAAGGCGCGCAGCCGCGCGTTGTTGGCGGCGCCGAACGAGGGATGCTCGTTGCTGAACGGATCGGGCACCGCGGTCAGCGGCCTGCCGAGATGCTGCGCCAGCATCTCCTTGTTGGGCACGTTGTCGGGCACCTTCCGCAGACCGTCCATGTCGTCGCTGAAGCAGAACAGCCGCGTCGGCACGTCGCTCAGCCGCTGGAACGCCTGGCGCACCATGGTGGTGCGCACGACCTCGCCGAAGGTGCCGATATGCGGCAGGCCCGACGGCCCGTAGCCGGTCTCGAACAGCACGTAACCCTTGGCCGGCGTATTCTCGCGGCTTGGGCCGCCGATACGCGCCACCAGCTTGCGGGCCTCCTCGAACGGCCACGCGCGCGCTGCTTCGGCCAGGGAACGATCGATCTGCGACATAGCCCTACTGACTTGGGAACGCCGGAAACTAAGTCATTTGCCCGGCCATGGCCACCCGACCAAACTGCGCGGCAACCATGAACAAAAGTCCCCTCTCGCTGGCGGTCGGCGGGCTGCTGGCGATGGCCGCTGCGATCGGCGTCGGCCGCTTCGTCTACACGCCGATCCTGCCGCCGATGGTCGAGGCGCTCGGCCTGAGCAAAAGCCAGGCCGGCCTGATCGCTTCGGCGAACTTCGTCGGCTATTTCGCCGGCGCGCTGCTGGCGACGGCGCGGCTGCCCGGCTCGCGGCGCGCCTGGCTGGTCGGCGCGCTCGTGGTCAATGCGCTGGCGCTGATGGCGATGGGCGCCGCCTCCTCGCTGGCTGCGTTCCTGGTGCTGCGGCTGGTCGCCGGCATCGCCAGCGCGCTCGCGTTGATCTTCGCCTCGGCGCTGGTGCTCGATCGCCTCGCCGCGGCCGGACGTGGCCGCCTCAGCGCGGTGCATTTCGCCGGCGTCGGCATCGGCATCGCCGTCTCGGCGGCGGCGGTGGCGATGCTGCACGACTGGCGCGCCATGTGGTTCGCCGGCGCGGCGCTGGCGCTTGCGGCGGGGCTTGCCGTGCTGGTGCTGGTGCCGCGCGACCATCCGGGCTCGCAGGTGAGATCGGTCGGGCCCCGCCAGCCCCTGCCGCCCGGCTTCATGGCGCTGGCCATCGCCTACGGCCTGTTCGGTTTCGGCTACATCATCACCGCGACCTTCATCGTCGCCATGGTGCGCGGCTCGCCCGCGATCGCACGCCTCGAGCCGTATGTCTGGGTGATGTTCGGCCTCGCCGCCGCACCCTCGGTCGCGCTGTGGACCGCCCTCGGCGCGCGCTGGGGCATCCGCCGCGCCTTCGCGGTCGCGGCCTTCGTCGAGGCGGCGGGCGTGGCGGTCTCGGCGCTGTGGCTGAGCTCGGCCACGGTGATCGCCGCGTCTGTGGTGGTCGGCGGCAGCTTCATGGGGATGACGTCGCTCGGCCTGATCGCCGCGCGCGACGGCGGCGGCGATCCGCGCGGCCGCATCGCCCTGGTGACGGCGGTGTTCAGCACCGGCCAGATCCTCGGGCCGGCCTTCGCAGGATATCTCTACGACCACACCGGCAGCTTCGCCGTGCCGTCATGGGCGGCAGCAGTGGCGCTGGTGATGGCGGGAGGGCTCATGCTTCTTCCGGACCGTGTGAGTCCCGCTCGCCCATGATCATGAGCGAGCAAGATGCCCGCGGTCCGGAAGATCAGGATTTGCCCAGCACCGCCAGCGCCTCCCTGGCCGCGCGATGGCCCGAGGCGTTGGCGCCGGCGACGCCACCCGACGGATCGGTCGCCTCGCCGGCAAACAGCACGCGCTCGGAGTGCGGTGCCGCCAGCACTGCGCGCGCCGCCGCCGGACCCTCGGCCCACGCGCCGCGGGCGAAAGGATCGAGCCCCCAGCGCGTCGAGGCGGCGCGCAGGAAAGCCTTTCTCACCTCCTTGCCGAACAGCTCGGCCAACGCCGACACCGCGCCCGCCGCGGCAGCCGACGCGCCGCCGGCCTCGAGCTGGCGCGCCTCCTCGCCGCGATAGGTGAGGATCGCCGCCTCCCGCCCGCCCGGCCGCAGCAGCGCCTCGATCACGGTCTGCTTCTCGCTCCAGGCCAGCACCCGCGTGTCATCGGGCGCGTCGAGCACCTTGCGCGAGAAGGTCACGCACACCTTGTCGGCCTGCACCATCGGCAGCGAGGCGATCGCCGCCAGCCGCTCGCCGCGCATGGGCGGCGCGAAGCCGAGCCCGCCGGCGGCCAGCACGCCGGTCGGCACGGTGACGATCACCGCGCGCGCCAGCACGTCGCCGACCGGCGTCACCAGCTTGACCAGCGGTCCGGTCGAATCGAGGCGGATGACGCGGCTGTTGAGCCGCACCGGCAGCTTGCCGTCGGTCACCGGCAGGCGCTGCAGCGGCGCGAACGGCACGCGGCGCAGCGCCTCGGCGAGCGCGAGCTTCTCCAGCGCGTCGGCTGTGCGGATCACCAGGCGCGGATCGACGCCGGGCGCCTCCTTGCGCAGCGCCTGCAGGATACGGCCGGTCTCGTCGGCATGCTTGGCGAAGCGCTGGTAGTCCTCGTGGCTGATCTCCTTGCCGTTGATCATCAGCGACAGGCCGGTCGGCAGCGGCTTCGTCGGCGCGCCCTGGTCGAACGGGATGCCGGGCGCGATATCGGTGAACACCCGCCCGCCGGTGCGCTCCCGCGCCTCCAGCACGACCACGCTCTTGCGCTGCGCCATCAGGGTCTGCGCCGCGGCGAAGCCCGCTACGCCGGCGCCGATCACCGCCACGTCGATGTCGGCCGCGCGCGCCGGCGTCACGAAGGGAGCAGACAACGCCCCGGCGAGGAGCGCCCTCCTCGTCGTCCCGGCCGAAGCGGAGCGAAGCGCAGCGAAGTGGAGGGACCGACGGAGCAGCAGCCTCATTATCGCGCGATTGTATGCTATCGAAGCGCCGATGTGGTCCTCCCTCCTCGCCACCGCGCGCGGGGCGCTGTGGCTGAGCGCGGACGGCGAGATAGAGCGTCTGAGCGGCCCCGACTCAGCGTTGCGCGCCGCCGGCAGCTTGCCGCTGGTGGTGCATGCGCCGGCGACGGCGGCGCGGCTCGGCCTCGATTCGCTGGCCGCACGCGACCTGCTTGAACTCTACGCTTTCGTGCGGCCGGCCAGCTTCTGCCTGCCGACGCCGCGCGGCCTCGCCGAGGCGATGGACATCGATCCGGCCGACGAATTGGCCGCCCTGCCCAAAATTGCCCGCGCCCTGCTCAACGAACTCGACGACATGGCGGCGCTGGCTTCGCCCGAGCTGCGCGACACCGCATCGGCCATGGCGCGCGGCAACTGGGCGTGGGGCGCCGAGGTGCTGCAGGCGCTGGGCCTCGATCCGGCGAGCAGGAAACCGCGGCCGGGCGCCGGCCTCGACGTCTGGAAGAGCCTGCCGGTGTGGGAGGAGCCGCCGCCCGCCACGCCGCCCGGCAGCGCGCCGGTCGATTCGCGCGAGGCGCGCCTGCGGCTGGCCCAGCTCGTCTCGGCCGGGCCCAACCTGCCCGAGCTGCGACCGACCCAGAGCGACTACGCCTCGGCCGCCAGCGAGGCTTTTGCGCCGCGCGAAGAGGAGGACAAGCCCAAGG
>VBAF01000144.1:0-3366 GCA_005884705.1 Alphaproteobacteria bacterium | reverse complement strand
GGGCGTCGGCAAGACGCTGGGCTATGTCGCACCGGCCAGCCTGTGGGCCGAGAAGAACGGAGCGCCGGTCTGGATCGCGACCTTCACCCGCAACCTGCAGCGCCAGATCGACAACGAGCTCGACCGCCTGCACCGCGACTCGGCGGAGAAGCGCCGCCGCGTCGTGATCCGCAAGGGCCGCGAGAACTATCTCTGCCTGCTGAACTTCCAGGAGGCGGTGATGCGCACCGGCCTGGTGCCGGAGAACGCCGTCGGCCTCGGCCTGCTGGCAAGATGGGCGCTCGCCAGCCGCGACGGCGACATGATCGGCGGCGACCTGCCGGCCTGGCTGCTCGACCTGCTGGGCCGCGGCCGCATCACGCGGCTCGCCGACCGGCGCGGCGAATGCATCTACTCGGCCTGCGAGCACTACAAGAAGTGCTTCGTCGAGCGCACCATCCGCCGCGCGCGCCAGGCCGACATCGTGATCGCCAACCATGCGCTGGTGATGGTGCAGGCGGCGATGGGCGGGCTCGACGACGCGACGCGGCCGCTGCGCTACGTGTTCGACGAGGGCCATCACCTGTTCGACGCCGCCGATAGCGCGTTCGGCGCGCATCTGAGCGGCGTCGAGGCGTCCGACCTGCGGCGCTGGATTCTGGGCGCCGAGGGGCGCCGCGGCAGCCGGGCGCGCGGGCTCGAGCGGCGCATCCAGGATCTCTTGGGCGAGGATGCCGAGGCGCAGAGCGCGCTGCGCCGCCTGCTCGAGACGAGCCGCCGCCTGCCCTCGCCCAACTGGCAGACGCGATTGGCCGACGGCACGGTGATGGGCCCGGCCGAGGAGTTCCTGGCGCTGGTCCGCCAGCAGGTGCGGGCGCGCGCCGCCGGCGAGGACCAGGGCTTCGGCCAGGAATGCGACATCCGCCCGCTCAATCCCGGCCTGATCGAGGCGGCCGACCAGCTCGGCCAACTGTTCGAGCAGATGCTGCTGCCGGTGCGGCGGCTCAAGCAGGCGCTCAAGGCCAAGCTCGAGAGTGAAGCCGACACGCTCGACAGCGGCCAGCGCGGCCGCATCGAAGGCGTGGCGCGCTCGCTCGCCAACCGCTGCGAGCTGACGCTCGAGGCGTGGCGGGCGATGCTGCGCGGCCTGCACGGCGACGCCGATCCCGCCTTCGTCGACTGGTTCGCGATCGAGCGCAGCCAGACCCGCGAGACCGATGTCGGCATGTACCGCCACTATCTCGACCCGACCGAGCCGTTCGTGAACGCCGTGCTGAAGCCCGCCCACGGCGCGGTGATCACCTCGGCGACGCTGCGCGACAGTTTGGGCGTGCCGACTGCGGCGAACGACGACTCAGGAGAGAGCGCCACTCCCATGGCGGGCTCCGATGAAATCCCCACCGCCTGGTTCGCCGCCGAGGCCCGCACCGGCACCCGCCATCTGCTCGCGCCGGCGATGCGCGCGGCGATGGCCTCGCCGTTCGACTACGCGGCGGCGACGCGCGTGCTGATCGTCAAGGACGTGCCGCGCGACGATCAGGACCAGGTGGCGGCGGCCTATCGCGAGCTGTTCCTGGCGGCGGGCGGCGGAGCGCTCGGCCTGTTCACCGCGATCGGCCGGCTGCGCGCGGTGCACCAGCGCATCGCCCCGGCGCTGGAAGAGGCCAACCTGCCGCTCTACGCCCAGCATGTCGGCGGCATGGATGCCGCGACCCTGGTCGACATCTTCCGCGCCGAGGAGCATTCCTGCCTGCTCGGCACCGACGCGGTGCGCGACGGCGTCGACGTGCCGGGCCGCTCCTTGAGATTGATCGTGTTCGATAGAGTGCCTTGGCCGCGCCCCGACATCCTCCACCGCGCCCGCAAGGCGGCGTGGAAGGCCGCCGGCGCCGGCGCCAACGCCTACGACGACATGCTGGCGCGGCTCAGGCTCAAGCAGGCCTATGGCCGGCTGATCCGGCGGGCGGACGATCGCGGGGTGTTCGTGATCCTCGATTCGCGGCTGCCGTCGCGGCTGCTCGGGGCGTTTCCGGCCGGCGTCACGATCGAGCGGACCGGACTGGCCCACGCCATCGAGTCGGTGCGAGGGTTTTTGACTTAGCCGGAGCCTGACCGCACCCTTCCATACCGTCGCTGCCTTAATTTGATCACATGGCAAAAGCTGCACGGCAGCGCGGGGTTTCCGTTGTCCGGATGGGTCTGCTATCATCGGTCAAGGGGGCGAACCATGCGCGGCTTCGTGGTCGCTTGTATTGCGGTGGTGATGGCGGGCGCCGCGGGCTGGCTGATGCACGATGCCGCCAGCGTCTTCCAGATGCCTTCCTCGTCCTCGCTCAGCCGCGAGCTGGTGCAGGCGAGGCAAGCCTTGCGGGCCGAGAGCGAGAAATCGCAGCAACTCGAGCGGCAACTGGCTGGCGCGTTGAAGCAGGCCACCGCGCAGGCGGCGTCGTTGGGCGACAGCGCCGCCCAGAAGCAGGAACTCGTCGACCTGCGTCGCTCGCTGCAGCAGGAACAGGAGAAGACGGGCGCCCTGTTGCGCGACCTCGACGGCGCTCGCCGCGAGCTCGAGACACGCGCGGCCGCCGGCGGACCGGCGCAGGCCCAGGAGGTACAGCGGGCCCAGCGCCAGGAGCGCGAGCGCGCCGACGCGCTGGTCCGCGACCTCGCCACGGCACGGCGCGAGATCGAGACCCAGGCGACGGCGCTGAAAAAAGCCGGCGACAGGACGGCCGAGACGCAAAAGCTCGCCGAGGCGCTGAAGCAGGAGCAGGAGAAGGCCGTTGCGGCGGCGAAGGACCTCGCCACGGCACGACGCGAGAATGAGACGCAGGCGGCAGCCTTGAAGAAGGCCAACGACAGGACGGCAGAGGCACAGCAGCTCGCCGACGCGCAGAAGGCGCTGCAGCAGGAACAGGAAAAGGCCGCCGCACTGGCGCGCGATCTCGCGACAGCACGGCGCGAGAACGAGACGCAGGCCGCGGCGCTGAAGAAGGCCGGCGACAAGACGGCCGAGGCACCGCAGATCGCCGAGGCGCAGAAGGCGCTGCAGCAGGAGCAGGACAAGGCCGCCGCACTGGCGCGCGACCTTGCCGCGGCACGGCGCGAGAGCGAGACGCAGGCGGCGGCGCTGAAGAAGGCCGGCGACAAGACGGCCGAGCTCCAGCAGATCGCCGAGGCGCAGAAGGTGCTGCAGCAGGAACAGGCCAAGAGCGCCGGCCTGGCGCGCGACCTTGCCGCGGCACGGCGCGAGAGCGAGACGCAGGCGGCGGCGCTGAAGAAGGCCGGCGACAAGACGGCCGAGCTCCAGCAGATCGCCGATGCGCAGAAGGTGCTGCAGCAGGAACAGGCCAAGAGCGCCGGCCTGGCGCGCGACCTCGCCGCGGCACG
>VBAF01000143.1 GCA_005884705.1 Alphaproteobacteria bacterium | reverse complement strand
GGCGGCGTCGATGGCCTGCTGCACGTGACCGACATCGCGTGGAAGCGCATCAACCATCCGTCCGAGGCGCTCACCATCGGCCAGAGCGTCAAGGTGCAGGTCATCCGCTTCAACCCGGAGACCCAGCGCATTTCGCTCGGCATGAAGCAGCTGATGAGCGATCCGTGGGATGGCGCCGGTGCCAAGTACCCGGTCGGCATCAAGCTCAAGGGCCGCGTCACCAACATCACCGACTACGGCGCCTTCGTCGAGCTGGAGCCGGGCGTCGAGGGTCTGGTCCACGTCTCGGAGATGAGCTGGACCAAGAAGAACGTGCATCCGGGCAAGATCGTCTCGACCTCGCAGGAGGTCGAAGTGATGGTGCTGGACGTCGACATGTCCAAGCGCCGCATCTCGCTTGGCCTCAAGCAGTGCATGGCCAACCCGTGGGAGAGCTTCGCCGAGAAGTTCCCGTCGGGCACCGAGCTCGAGGGCGAGGTCCGCAACATCACCGAGTTCGGCCTGTTCGTCGGTCTGCCTGGCGACATCGACGGCATGGTGCATCTCTCCGACCTGTCGTGGGACAAGGCCGGCGACGAGGCGATCCGCGACTACAAGAAGGGCGATGCGGTCAAGATCAAGGTCCTCGACGTCGACATCGACAAGGAGCGGATCTCGCTTGGCATCAAGCAGCTCGCCAACGACCCCTTCGAGAAGGTGAACACGGTCGCCAAGAAGGGCGACGTGGTCACCGTCATCGTGGCGGGCATCCAGGACAACGGCATCGATGTGACGGTGCAGGACGGCATCCCGGGCTTCATCCGCAAGTCCGAGCTCAGCCGCGACCGCTCCGAGCAGCGTCCCGACCGCTATGCGGTGGGCGACAAGCTCGACGCCAAGATCACCAACATCGACAAGACCTCGCGTCGCGTCGTGTTGTCGGTCAAGGCACGCGAGCTCGACGAGGAAAAGAAGGCGATGGCCGACTTCGGCTCGTCCGACTCGGGCGCAAGCCTCGGCGACATCCTGGGAGCCGCGCTCAACCGCGCCCAGAAGAAGGAAGACGAATAAAAATAGGTCGCTTTTCGCGACCAAATCGAGGGCCGGCGCGAGCGCCGGCCCTTTTCTTTTGGTTTCAAGCACTTAGTTGTCGGGCATCGGTTATTGCGCTATTATTGCGCCAATGACCAAGTCGGAGCTGATTGCCCGCCTGGCGGGGAAGAATCCCCATCTCTATCAACGGGATGTGGAGCGCATCGTCGCCACGGTCTTCGATGAGATCTCCAAAGCGCTGGCGCGGGGCGACAGGGTCGAATTGCGCGGCTTCGGCCGCACCGGCCGCAATCCGCGCACCGGCGAGCAGGTGGCGGTCGCCTCCAAGCGCGTGCCCTACTTCAAGACCGGCAAGGACCTGCGCGACCGGCTGAACAAGGAGGCGGTGCGTGCCGCCGGCTTGGCCTCCCCGGAAGCAACCGGCGACGACAAGAGCTAGATCAGCGCTGGTTCGACCAGAGCGGCGATGGATTGCCGAGCGACGCCAGGCTGCGCCGTTCATGCGGCGTCAGCACGAAGACCGCCGCCGCGACGACCAGCATCAGGAGCACCAGCGCACCAAAGGAAGAGTTGGCCATGCCTGCTGAACGCCTGAGCCCCCCAAAAGGTGGCCGCGCGAAGGTGGCACGGCGAAGGGGCTCGCGATGCAGGTTGTCACCGTGGCATTGTTGGCTGGCATGAAGTTCCTCGCGCGCGCCTTCTTCCTGCTCTTCCTCCTGCTCGGCGTGCTGATCGCCGTCAGCAACACCGAGCGGACCGAGCTCGCCCTGTGGCCGATTCCGCACACGGTCGTGCTGCCGCTCTACCTGCTGGTACTGGCCATGCTGCTGCTCGGCGTGCTGGCGGGCCTCGGGCTCGGCTGGTGGGCGGGCCGCCATCATCGCCGCCATGCCCGCGGCCGGCGGCGCGAGGTCCAACGTCTGGAGCGCGAGGTCGAGGAGCTGCGCGCGGCTCTGGCCGTCGCCAAGCCGGCGCCTCCGGCCCCGGCAGGCCCGGCGCCCCGCGAGCAGCGGGCGATCGAGCGGCAGACCGCGCTGGTCGCGCCGGAGCCCTTCAAGGGATGAGGATACTGTCGGCGGTCCCCCAGCTAATCCGGCTCGATCAGCGCGCCGGCCTGCTTCAGCGCCTCGATCTCGGCCGGAGCGACGCCCACCTCGGCCAGCACAGCGCGTGAATCGGCGCCCATCAGGGGCGCCATCAGGCGGATTTCGGGCGGCGTGCGGCTCATGCGCATCGGCGGTTCAACCATCAGCACCTCGCCCTCGCTGGGATGCGGGTATTTCTTGAACAGCTGGCGCCATACCAGGTGCGGGTCGTCGAGCAGGTCGGCAGGCTTGGACACCGGGGCGTTGGGAATCTGCGCCTGGTCGAGCAGGCCGACCCACTCCGCCGTGGTGCGCGACGGCGTCAGCGCCTCGACCATGGCGTACATGTCGTTGATGTGCAGCGAACGGGCGTTCAGGGTGGCGTAGCGCGGGTCCTTGAGCACCTCCGGCCGGCCAATCAGCTCGAAGAAGTTGCGCCAGTGCTTGTCGTTGTAGGGCAGGATCGCCATCCAGCCGTCGAGCGTGCGGTAGGGCTTGCGGGTGCGCGCCAGCAGCCGGGTGTAGCCGACCTCGCCCTGGTCGTCGAAGGTGCGCTCCCACAGATGCTCGACCATCAGCCAGGCGGCCATGGTCTCGAACATTGGCACCTCGACGAACTGGCCCTCGCCGGTGCGCTGGCGGTGCATCAGCGCCGACAGGGTCGAGAAGGCGAAGGTGAGCCCGCAGGTCTTGTCGGCCAGGATGGTCGGCGGGTAGCGCGGCACGTCGTCTCCGGCGGCGCGGCCCATCAGGTCGGCGATGCCGAAGCGCGCCTGGATCGCATCGTCGTAGGCCGGCAGCCGGCCGTACGGCCCGTCAGCCGAGAAGCCGTAGGCGCCGACATAGACGATGTCGGGCTTTATCTTGCGTACCTCGTCGTAGCCGAGCCCAAGACCTTCGATGGCCTGCGGCCGAAGCGCATGGACGAAGGCATCGGCCGTCTTGATGACTTCGATCAGGGCCGCGCGAGCCCGCGGGTTCTTGAGGTCGAGGCAGAGCGAGCGCTTGTTGCGGTTGACGTAGAGGTAAGCCGGCCCCATGCCCGGCGTGTTGCGCGGCTTGCCGATGTGGCGCACCGCGTCGCCCTCCGGCGCCTCGACCTTGATCACGTCGGCGCCCTGGTCGGCGAGCAGCATGGTGCCGTAGGGACCGAGGATGACGTTGGTCAGGTCGACGATGCGGATGCCGCTCAGCGCGCCGGCCATGATCGCTCCTTCGAAGGCTCAGTGGGTTGCAATCTTCGCGCTGCCTGTCCGATCCGAACGAGTCAAGAGGCCGATCGCTTCCCGTATTACGCCGGCAACACAATGAGACCGTTGTGCAAAGCGCTAACTCGGTGTAGCGATGACCCCGGAGAGCGCGCGGGGGGCGATGCGCAACGTCGCAAAAAAACAAAGCGAGCCGAAGGCAGCAGCAACTGCGCCACGGCCGTACCGCATCGATCGCGCGCATCAACGCGCGTCGGCAATTTTCCAGACCAGCATCGGCGATCCCAACGTCACGCCGACCCAGTACTCGAGCATGGTGAAGCTGCACGAGTACACCGAGCTGTCGCAGAACCTGCTCGGCCGACTCGTCGGCATGGACAAGGCGACGATGCAGGGCGTGGTGCGTCGGCTGAAGGATCGCGGGCTGGTCGACTCGCGGCCCGACCCGGGCGACGCGCGACGCACGCTGTTGAGCCTCACCCTCGACGGCCAGCGCATGCTCGCCAAGATGATGATGAACGGCCCCGCGGTGTCGCGCGAGACGCTGAAGCCGCTTACGCCGCCCGAGCAGCGCCAGCTCCTCGAACTCCTGTCCAAGATCATTTGAGGCGGGACAGGCCAGCGCGTCTCGCCTACACTTTTTCCCAATCGTACGTATACGAACGATATGGGTGATTACCTCCGCCCCACCAGCCTGGAAGAGGCCTTAGGCGCGTTGATCCGGCCCTGGACGGTGCTGGCGGGCGGCACTGATTTCTATCCGGCGCGGGTCGGCCGGGCGATCGACGACAACCTGCTCGACATCACCGCGATTGCGGCCTTGCGCGGCATTTCGGCGGATGCCGAGGGCTGGCGGCTCGGCGCCACCACGACCTGGTCGGAGCTGATCGAGACTGCGCTGCCGCCGCTGTTCGATGGCCTGAAGCAGGCCGCGCGCGAGGTCGGCGGCCGCCAGATCCAGAATGCTGGCACGCTGGCCGGCAACCTCTGCAACGCCTCGCCCGCCGCCGACGGCGTGCCGCCGTTGCTGGCGCTCGGCGCCGAGATCGAGCTCGCCGGCCGGGCCGGCACGCGCCGCCTGCCGCTCGCGGCGTTCATCACCGGCAACCGCCGCACCGTCCGCGCGCCGGGGGAATTGCTGGTCGCGATCCACGTTCCCAAGCCCGCGCGGCCGGCGCGCAGCGCCTTCCTGAAGCTCGGCGCGCGCCGCTATCTGGTGATCTCCATCGCCATGGCCGCCGCGACCCTCGAGATCGAGGACGGGCGGGTGGCCGCCGCACGCATTGCGGTCGGCGCCTGCTCCGCGGTCGCCCAGCGGCTGGCGGCGCTGGAGGCAGCCCTTGTCGGCGCGGCCCTCGACCCTGGTATTGGCGATCGTGTCGACGCCGCGCACCTCGCGCCGCTCGCGCCGATCGACGATGTCCGGGCGAGTGCGGCCTATCGGCGTGACGCGGTCGTCACCCTGCTGCGCCGCCTGCTGCGGAGTTTTTCGTGAAGGTCGCGTTCACTTTGAACGGCCACGCCGCCGCCTGGGAGGGGCCGCCGGTCACCCGGCTCGCCGCGGCGTTGCGCGACGACCTCGGGCTCATCGGCACCAAGATCGGCTGCGATGCCGGCGACTGCGGCGCCTGCACGGTGCGGCTCGACGGCCGGCAGGTCTGCGCCTGTCTGGTGCCGATGGGCCAGGTTGCCGGGCACGGCGTCGAGACGGTCGAGGGTCTCGCGCCGAATGGCCGCCTGGCAACGCTGCAGAAATCCTTCCTCGACCACGGCGCCGCCCAGTGCGGCATCTGCACGCCCGGCATGCTCATGGCCGCGACCGATCTTCTCGCCCGCGAGCCCTCGCCGTCGCGTCGGCAGGTCGAGGACGACGGCAAGATCGTCGAGGCGGTGATGGCTGCCTGCACGCCGGCCGAGACCGTCTTGCCCGCCGCCGGCGCCGCCGTCGGCGCGCGCCTGGCGCGTCTCGACGGCGTGCCCAAGGTGACCGGCCGCGACCTGTTCGGCGCCGACGCGGTGCCGGCGGATGCGCTGTGGATCCGCGTCGTGCGCTCGCCGCATGCCCGCGCGCGCTTCACCCTGGGTGATCTCGGGCCGTTGCAGGCGCGGCTCGCCGCCGTGCTGACCGCCGCGGACGTGCCGTTCAACGGCTATGGCATCTACCCCGACATCAAGGACCAGCCAGTGCTGGCCGACGGCCTGGTGCGCTATCGCGGCGAGGCCGTGCTGGCCCTGGTCGGCGCGCGTGGCGAGGTCTTGGCGATCCGCGACGCTGAAATCCCGATCGCCTGGACGCCCGAGCCGCCGCTCTACGGCATCGACGCGGCGACCGCATCGGATGCACCGCTGGTGCAAGCCGACAAGCCGAGGAACCTGCTGCTCGACGGCGGCGTGAAGCGGGGCGACCTCGACGCCTTCACCGGCTGCGACGCGACAGCCGAGGGGATCTTCGAGACCGCCTTCGTCGAGCACGCCTATATCGAGCCCGAGGCGGGCTGGGCGCGCCGGGTCGCCGACCGCATCGAGATCCACGCCTCGACCCAGACGCCCTACATGGACCGCGACGAGCTTGCGAGCGTGATGCGGCTGCCGCCCGAATCGGTGCGCATCGTGCCGACCGCCTGCGGCGGCGGCTTCGGCGGCAAGCTCGATCTCTCGGTCCAGCCGCTGATCGCGATCGCCGCCTGGAAACTCGGCCGGCCGGTGGCGCTGGTCTATACCCGGCCCGAGAGCATGGCGGCCTCGACCAAGCGGCATCCGGCGCGGATCAAGGCCAGGTTCGGCTGCGACGCCGCGGGCAAGCTCGTGGCCTGCGACGTCAGCGCGACCTTCGACACCGGCGCCTACGCCTCGTGGGGGCCGACCGTCGCCAATCGCGTGCCGATCCATGCGATGGGCCCGTACGCGATGCCCAACGTCCGCACCTGGGGCGAGGCCTTCTTCACCAACGGCCCGCCGGCCGGCGCCTTCCGAGGCTTCGGCGTGCCGCAGGCTGCGATCGCCCACGAGGCGATGATCGATGTGCTGGCCGACCAGCTCGGCATCGACCGGCTGGAATTCCGCCATCGCAACGCGCTGCGCGCCGGCGACGTCACCGCGTGCGGTCAAACGCTCGACCATTCGGCCGGACTCGCCCAATGCCTCGAGGCGCTGCGGCCGCACTGGCGCCGGGCGCTGTCCGACGTCGCAGCGTTCAATGCCAGGGGCGACGCCTGGCGGCGCGGCGTCGGCATCGGCTGCATGTGGTACGGCATCGGCAACACCTCGATGTCGAACCCGTCCACGATGCGGGTCGGACTCGCCGCCGACGGCACCCTCACGCTCTACAGCGGCGCGCTCGATATCGGCCAGGGCAGCAACACCATCATGACCCAGATCGTGGCCGACGCGCTCGGCCTGCCAGTCGGGCAGTTCACGCTGGTCACCGGCGACACCGATCTTACCGCCGACGCCGGCAAGACCTCGGCCTCGCGCCAGACCTTCGTCTCGGGCCGTGCTGCCGAATCGGCGGGCCGCGACCTCCGCCAGAAGATCCTGCGGCTGGCCAATGCCGGTCCCGACGCGACGCTCACGCTCGATGGTGCGACACTGAAGGTGAGCGACGGCGGCGTCGTCCACACGCTCGATCTCGCCAAGGTCGGATCGCTCATGGGCGAGGGCACCTTCGATCCGCCGACTACGCCGCTCGATGCCGACGGGCAGGGCATTCCTTACGCGACCTATGCCTTTGCCGCCCAGATCGCGATCGTCGAGGTCGATACCGAGCTCGGCACGGTCAAGGTGCTGCGCATGGTGGCGGCGCACGATGTCGGCAAGGCGATCAATCCGACCCTGGTCGAGGGCCAGATCGAGGGCGGCATTGCGCAAGGCCTGGGGCTCGCTTTGATGGAAGAGTATCTGCCCGGCCGCACCGAGAACCTGCACGATTACCTGATCCCGACGATCGGCGACGTGCCCGAGATCGAGTGCCTGCTGATCGAGGACCGCGAGCCGCTCGGCCCCTCGGGCGCCAAGGGCGTCGGTGAGCCGGGCCTGGTGCCGACGGCGCCGGCGATCCTTGGCGCCATCCATCATGCAACGGGGGTGCGCGTGCATCGCGTGCCCGTGCTACCGCACCGGCTGCGCGAAGCTATTCTCGCTCAAGGAGCCAAGCGATGAGCGACGAGCTGGCGTTGAGCGAAGCCGAGCGCAACGTGGGCATCGTGCGCTGCGATGCCTGTCCAGTACTGTGCCGCATCCGGCCGGGCCGGGCCGGCGCCTGCGACCGCTATGCCAACGAGGACGGCAGGCTGGTGCGGGTCGATCCGCTGGTGCTGCTGGCCAAGCCCGATCTGGCGCGGGTCGCCTTTGTCGAGGGCAGCGAGGCTTGGGCGGGCGAGCTCGGGAAAGGCGAGAGCGCCTTCGTCACCGGCATCGGCGCCACCACGACCTATCCGGACTACAAGCCCGCGCCGTTCATCGTTTCGTCCAAGCACGACGGCGTCGACATGGTGACCGTCGTGACCGAGGGCATCTTCAGCTACTGCGGCGTGAAGGTGAAGATCGATACCGATCGCTATCTCGGCCCCGAGCAGGCGGCCGTGCGCGTGAAGGGCGAGGCGGTCGGCCACGTCACCACCGCCGAGTACGGCTCGCAGATGCTGTCGCTCGGCGGCGTGCATCACCTGGTGGGCGGCAGCAAGAAGGAGGGCGTCGTCACCTGCGACGCGCTGCTGGCGCTGTGCAACAAGGAGGCGGTCGAGCTTTCAATCGATGGCGGCTCGACCGTCGTCGTGCAGGCCGATCGCCCGCCGGTGGTGAACGGTGTCGCCGAGCAGCGCATGCGCGTCGGCTGCGGCTCGGCCGCGATCGGCATGTTCGCGCCGCAATGGAAGGACCATGTCGACGAGGTGATCGTGGTCGACGACCACATCACCGGCGTGCTGAGCGAGCACCAGGGCGGCCGCTTTCTCGACATGAAGCCCGCCGGCATCCGCGTGCGCGGCCGCAGGTCGACGCCCGGTCGCTATTTCCAGGTGGCGCAGCCCGGATTGGGCTGGGGCGGCACCGACATCAGCGATCCGCTGGAGATCATCGAGAAGATCGATCCCAAGCAGGCCTGGCCTGGCCTCAAGCTGCTGATGGTCTCGACCACCGGTGAACATTCCGCCTGGTTCGAGCTCGACAAGGACCTGAAACCGCAACCCGCCGCGATGCCCGCGCCAGTGCAGAAGGTGGTCGAGCGCATCGCCGAGAATTGCGAGCCCGCCCTCTGCACCGTGCTGTTCATGGCCGGCGCCGGCGGCTCGCTGCGCGCCGGCGTGACCGAGAACCCGGCGCGACTGACGCGCTCGGTGCGCGATACGCTGACCAGGGTCACCTTGGGCGGCGTGCCGGCCTATGTCTGGCCGGGCGGCGGCATCACCCTGATGGTCGATGTCGCCAAGATGCCGGAGAAGAGCTTCGGCTACGTGCCGACGCCGGCCCTGGTCGCGCCGATCGAGTTCACCGTGCGCGCCTCGGACTATGCAGCGCTGGGCGGCTACGCTTCGCGCGCTGTTACTTTGGAAGACGTGCTACGCGCCAACAAGGTGCGGCTCGAATGATCGCCGCCCGCTTTCCCGATGGCCGCCTGCACCTGCAGCACGGCCCGATCGACCTGATCGTCGAGGCGTTCGGCGCCGCTGAGGAGGTCGAGGCGGCCTACCGCCAGGCGATCGACCGCTTCGGCGATATCCTGCCGACCCTGGTGCGCGAGCTGCCCACCCTGCGCCGCCGCGTGGGCGAGGCCTATCCGCTGCTGCAGGGCCCGGTGGCGCGCCGCATGGCCGAGGCGGTGTGGCCGCATCGCACGGTGTTCATCACGCCGATGGCCGCCGTCGCCGGTGCCGTGGCCGACGAGATGCTGCAGGCGATGCTGGCCGGCCGCTCGCTCGACAAGGCCTATGTCAACGACGGCGGCGACATCGCGATCCATCTCAGCACCGGCCACGGCCTGCGCGCCGGCATCTTCGCCCAGGCGCTCGACGGCGCGGTGACGCTCACGCATGACCGTCCGGTCCGCGGCATCGCCACCTCGGGCCGCGGCGGCCGGTCTTTCTCGCTCGGCATCGCCGATTCGGCGACTGTGCTCGCCCGCACCGCCGCCGCGGCCGACGCGGCGGCCACCCTGATTGCCAACGCCGTCAACGTCGATCACCCCGCCATCGCGCGGCGGCCGGCGCACGATCTCGATCCCGACAGCGACCTCGGCGACCTGCCGGTGACGGTCGCGGTCGGCGACCTGCCGCTCGAGGCAATCGACGAGGCACTCGATAGCGGCCTGGCCGAGGCGCGGCGATTGCGCCTTCTAGGCCTGATCGACAGCGCCGCCATCAGCCTTTGTGGACATTGGAGACTGGAGCATGAGCGATCCCTTGAAATCGGCGCTGGCCGTGCTCGACGCCTACATGGCGGGGCTCAATCGCGGTGATGAGGCCGCGGTCAACGCCGCCTGCAACTTCCCGCACGTGCGCATCGCCGGCGGCAAGGTCGTGGTCTGGCCGACGCGCGGCGAGTACAGGCTCGACGACTTCCGTGCGCGCGCCGGCGACGGCTGGGCGCGCAGCCAGTGGGACGAGCGCACGCCGATCCATGTCGGGCCGGACAAGGTCCATCTCAAGGTCAAGTTCAGCCGCTTCCGCGGCGACGGCTCGCTGCTC
>VBAF01000142.1 GCA_005884705.1 Alphaproteobacteria bacterium | reverse complement strand
CCGTGCAGAGCGGCGGCACCTTCTTCGTCGAAGCCGGCGGCTCGGCGACCAACGCCGTCATCAGCCAGGGCGGCACGATCACCGGCGCCGGCGACGTCGACAGTCCCGACGTGATGGGCACCGGCGTCGTCAGCGGCGGCGCGGTATGGATCAACGCCAACGTGCACGACAGCGCCAGCCTCTCGGTGCGGGCCGGCGCCGTCACCTCGCTGACGACGACCAGCGACGGCGGCATCGAGATCGTCGAGGCCGGCGGCTCGTCGATGGTCGCCGACATCTGCGATGTCGGCTTCCAGGTCGTCTCGTCCGGCGGCTTCGGCAGCGGCTCTCTGGTCGAAGAGCAGGGCCATACCTCGGCCCTGTCGGGCGCCCTGCTGAGCAGCTACCTGGTCGTCGCGGACGGCATTGTCTTCCTGCAGGGCGGCACCGCCGTCGACACCCAGTTGCTGGATACCGGCCATATGCGGGTTTCGGCCGGCGGCCTGGCGAGCGACACGCTGGTCGAGGACGGCGGCGACAACATCGTCTTCGACCAGGGCGTGGCCTCGGGCACGGTCGTCTCGGGCGGCGGCCAGGAATCGGTGTCGTCGGGCGGCGTGATCGTCGGCACGACGGTGCTGACCAGCGGCCTCGGCATCGTCTACGCGGGCGGCGCAGCCAGCGCCTACACGGTGCGCGGCCGCGTCAACGTCTCGTCCGGTGGCGTCGAGCGCGGTGCGACAGTCAGCAGCGGTGGAGTGGGCGTCGTTTCCTCGGGCGGCACGGCAAGCAGCACTACAATCTTGGCGGGCGGCATCGAATCGATCGATCCGAATGGGCTCGGCATCGGCGCCACCGTTTCTTCAGGGGGCGGTGAACTGGTCTATGGCAGCGCGGTCGGCACGATCGTCCGCGCCGGCGCCAGCGAGACCGTCTATTCCGGCGGCAGCGCCGTCTCGGCCAGCGTCGCCGGCGGCATCGACGTGTTATCCGGCGGCAGCGCCGGCGGCACCGTCATTACCGGCCGCATGAACGTGTCGGCCGGCGGCAGCGCCACCGCCACGACAGTCAGCAGCGGCGGCGTCGACGTGGTGTCGTCCGGCGCGACCGCCAGCGGCACGACGGTTTTGTCCGGCGGCATCGAATCGATCGATCCGAATGGGATTGGCAGCGGCGCCACCGTTTCTTCAGGGGGCTGGGAGCTGGTCTATGGCAGCGCGCTCGCCACCACCGTCCGATCGGGCGCCTTGGAGATCATCCAATCCGGCGGCACTCTGGTTGGCGCGACGCTGAGCGGCGGCTTCCTCGAGATCAAGAGCGGCGGCACCGCCGGCACCAGCCAGATCGGCTTCGCCACCAGCGCCGGCGGCACCGTGCAGCTCGACGACTCGGTGCACTTCAGCGGCACGATCTCGGGCTTTGGCATACCGGGCGGCATCGACCTGCGCGACATCGCCTTCGCGACGGCGACCTTGGGCTATAGCGGCGACACGACCAGCGGCATCCTGACGGTGCAGGACGCCAGCAGCAGCACCGCCCACATCCATCTGCTCGGCAACTACACTCTCGGCAGCTTCAAGACCCAGGACGACGGCCAAGGCGGCACCCTGGTCACCGATCCGCCGGTCGTCGACCCGTCCAGCCTGTTCAATCCGCATCCCTGAGGCGGCGCAACTCGTAGAGCACCTCGAGCGCCTGCTTGGGCGTGAGCTCGTCGGGATTGACCGCCGCCAGCGCCTTGTCGGCGGCCGAACCGGCGGCCCGCGCGATGCCGCCGGCCGGCCGCGCCGGTGCCGCGGCGAACAACGGCAGGTCGTCGGCGAGCCGCGTCACCGCGCCCGACTGCTCGCCCTTCTCGAGCGCCGCCAGCACCTCCTCGGCGCGCGCCACCACCGCGGCCGGCAGGCCGGCGAGCTGGGCGACATGGATGCCGTAGGAGCGGTCGGCCGCGCCCGGCGCGACCTCGTGCAGGAACACCACCTCGTTCTGCCACTCCTTGACCCGCATGGTGTAGGGCGCCAGCGCCGCCAGCCGCTCCTTGAGCGCGCCGAGCTCGTGATAGTGCGTGGCGAACAGGGCGCGGCACTTGTTGACCTCGTGCAGATGCTCGAGCGTCGCCCAGGCAATCGACAGGCCGTCGAAGGTCGCCGTGCCGCGGCCGATCTCGTCGAGGATCACCAGGCTGCGCGCCGTCGCCTGGTTGAGGATCGCCGCCGTCTCGACCATCTCGACCATGAAGGTCGAGCGACCGCGCGCAAGATCGTCGGCCGCGCCGACGCGGCTGAACAGCCGGTCGACGATGCCGATGCTCGCCTGTTTGGCCGGCACGAACGCGCCGGCCTGCGCCATCACCGCGATCAGCGCGTTCTGGCGCAGGAAGGTCGACTTGCCCGCCATGTTGGGGCCGGTCAGCAGCCACAGCCGGCGCGCCGGCCCGAGCTCGCAGTCGTTCGGCACGAAGCCCGCACCCTGACGCAGCAGCGCCGCCTCGACCACGGGATGGCGGCCGCCGACGACGGTGAAGGACGGATCGTCGAGCAGGGCGGGCCGCACATGGTTGGCGCTGGCCGCCAGCTCGGCCAACGCCGCCGCGACATCGAGTGCGGCGAGCGCGCGGCCGGCGGCGACCACCGCCGCGGCGACGGCCGTCGCCTCGCCGACCAGCGCGTCGAAGATCGCGATCTCGAGCGCGAGCGCCGAATCGGCGGCGCGGCCGATACGGGTCTCGAGGTCGGCCAGCTCGGCGGTCGAGAAGCGCGTGGCGTTCGACATCGACTGGCGGCGCGTGAAGCCCAGCGCCGCAAGATCGAGCTTGTCGGCGTGGGTCGCCGTCACCTCGATGTGGTAGCCGATCATGTTGTTGTGGCGGATCTTGAGCGAGGCGACGCCGCTCGCGGCCCGGTACTTCGCTTCCAGCGCCGCCACTGTCTTGCGGCTGTCGTCGCGCAAGGTGCGCTGCTCGTCGAGCTCGCTGCGGTAGCCGGTGCGGATGAAGCCGCCGTCGCGCGTCAGCAGCGGCGGCTCGTCGGCCAGCGCGGCGGCGAGCGCCTCGATCAGGGCGCGATGGTTCGAGGCGGCGGCGACGATCGCGGCAAGCGGCGCGGGCGGCGGCATCAGCGCCTCGGGCTCGGCGCCGAGCAGCGCCGCCAATGCCTCCGCCGATTCGAGCCCGTCGCGCAGCGCGCCAAGATCGCGCGGGCCGCCGCGGCCGACCGACAGGCGCTGCAGGGCGCGCTCGACGTCGGGCGTCCGCTTCAGCGCCTCGCGCACCTTGTCGCGCAGCGCGGGACGCTCGACGAAGAGCTGCACCAGGTCGAGCCGGCGCTCGATCTCCATCCGGTCGGTGAGCGGCGCCGCCAGCCGCTCGGCCAGCAGGCGCGCGCCGGGGCCGGTCAGGGTGCGGTCGATGGTGGCGAGCAGGCTGCCTTCGCGCCGCCCGTCCAGCCCGCGCACCAGCTCGAGGTTGCGCCGCGTCGCGGGATCGATCTCCATCGTGCCGTCGGGCCGTTCGCGGCGCGGCGGTGCCAGCGCCGGTCGCTTGCCGGCCTGAGTGAGGTCCACGTAATCGAGCAGCGCGCCGCAGGCCGCCACCTCGGCGCGCGTGAAAGCGCCGAAGCTGTCGAGCACCGCGACGTTGAACGCCGCCTGCAGCCGCTTGCGCGCATTGTCGCTATCGAAGCGCGCCGAGGGCAGCGGCGTCAGCACCGCATTCCAGTCGTCGAGGGTCGGCTTCAGCCCGTCGCGGCCGAGCAGCCGGTCGGGCACCAGCAGTTCGCCCGGCGCCAGCCGCGCCAGCGCCGCCGCAAGCTGGCCCGGGACCAGCGGCTGGGTGGCGAAGTCGGCAGTCGAGAGATCGAGCCAGGCCAGCGCCAGCTCGCCCTGCGCCTCGGCGAGCGCGCAGAGATAATTGTGGCTGCGCGCATCGAGCAGCGCGTCCTCGGTCAGCGTGCCGGCCGTGATCACCCGCACCACGGCGCGCTCGACCACCGACTTGGCGCCGCGCTTCTTGGCCTCGGCAGGATCCTCGGTCTGCTCGCACACCGCGACCTTGAAGCCCTGGCGAATCAGGCGCGAGAGATAGGCCTCGTGACTGTGCACCGGCACGCCGCACATCTTGATGTCTTCGCCGAGATGCTGGCCGCGCTTGGTCAGCGCGATGTCGAGCGCCGCCGAGGCCTTCACCGCATCCTCGAAGAACAGCTCGTAGAAGTCGCCCATGCGGTAGAACAGGAGATGATCGGGATGCGCCGCCTTGATCGCCAGGTACTGGCGCATCATCGGCGTGGCATCGGCCGGAATCGTCGGCGGCAGGGGAGCGCTGTCGGGCACGTCCCGGCTTAACATGCTCATGCGTCCGGCGGCGACGGGGATAGCGTGCACAACCCCGCTGTCTCCTCGACCAGGGCCGTCAGCGCCGGCAACCCCGCCGCGCCGGCAGCAATTGCCGCCGCGACACGCGCGGCAAAGTCCGCCGGATGCCGCGACAGTTTCTCCACCGCCTGCACCGCCCCCTTCTCGTTCAGGAGATAGGCGCCGTTCAGCGCGAACAGGCTCTGGCAGAGGCAGGCGACCGCCCGGAAGCCGCAGCCCGCGACATAGGCCGGGTCATCCGGGCCGCGGCCGTGCAGGGCGTTCTCGATGGCAAACTTCGCCTCCCACAGGAAGCTCCGGATCAACGCCTCACCCAAAGCCGGCGGATAGGGCTCGCATTGGCGTTTGAGCGGCGCCAGCACCTGGTCCGGATCCCACAGCACCCGACACAAGGCCATCTCGCCCATATAGATCGCCGAGACGAAGGCATGCGGATGGCCGGGCTGGTAGACCCGCTCGATCCGGCCGGCCCGGCAGGCCTCGATCACGCCGCGCACCTTGCCGAGGTCACGGTAGAGCAGGTCGACCCGCTGCCCCTCGACCGTCAGCCAGGCGCCGCCGTTGATCCACGGCCCCCAGTCGCCGATCGCCGTGACCGACGAGGAGGCCGCGCCCGGCAGCAACAGCGCCGCCTTGGCCAGACGTCCGACATCGATCGGGTTGTCGGCCTCGTAGTACAGCCCGATGTCGAAATCGGAGTGCGCTGTCGCCTCGCCGCTCGCCCGCGAGCCGCCCAGCACGATCGCGCGGATGCCAGGCACGCCGCCCAGCGCGCGCGCCAGCCGGCCGAGCAGGACATCGTCGTTGGGTCCTTCCATGAAGTAGCGGTAGCATGCCGGCATCGGGGGGAGCGAGATGGCCTGGATCGACCGAGTCGACCGGACCGTGGGCCGGCTGATCGCCGCCGCGCGCTGGCTGGTGCTGCCGGTCGCGCTGTTCCTGTTCCTGCAATGGCCGCTGCGCGACTTCGTGCGCTGGGGCTCGCGCGAGGCCAACGATCTCGGCCAGTGGATCTTCGCGCTCTATGTCAGTGCGGCGGTGACCTTCGCCACCCGCGAGCGCGCCCATCTCGCGGTCGACGCCATCGCGCACGACTATCCGGCGCGCGTGCGCGGCGCGATCGCGCGCTGGGGCGCCTTGCTCTGCGTCGCGCCGTGGGCGCTGTTCATGCTGTGGACGAGCTGGCCGACCGCGCAGCGCTTCGGCTACTTCCTGATCAAGGTGGCGACGCTGCTGCTCGCGGTGCTGGCGCTGCTGCAGACGCTTATCGACGCCGTGCGGCCGGCGCGGGCGCATTGATGGAGAGCGCTGGTCTCTGGATGCTGCTGGCCGTCGCCATCGTGCTGCTGGCGACGGGCTTGCCGGCCTATGCCGTGCTGATGGGCGTGTCGGCGCTGTTCGCTGTTGTCGGCGTGCTGGCGGGCGGCATCGAGTATCCGCTGCTGACGGCGCTGCCCGGGCGCATCATCGGCCTGCTGGAGACCGATCTCCTGCAGGCGCTGCCGCTCTATGTCTTCATGGGCGCGCTGCTCAACCGCCTGCCGCTCGCCGACCGGCTGTTCCGCTGCGGCGTGGCGCTGGGCGGGCGGAGCGGCGGCGCGCCGGCGATGGCGACGCTCGGGCTCGGCGCCCTGCTCGCGCCCATGAACGGCTCGGTCGGCGCGAGCGTCGCCATGCTGTCGCGCAGCGTCGCGCCCAAGCTCGCCGCGCGCGGCCTGCCGCCGGCCGAGAGCACCGCGCTGGTCTGCGTCGCCTCGACGCTCGGCGTCGTGATCCCACCGTCGCTGGTGCTGATCCTGCTGGGCGACGCCATGATGCGCGCCCACACCGAGGCGGCCAACGTTACCAAGGCGATGGTGCGCATCGTCAACACCCAGGACATCTTCCGCGGCGCGCTGGTGCCGGCGGCGCTGTTCCTGCTGCTCGGCCTGCTGGTCGCCTGGGCGCTCGGCCGGCGCCATCCGGCGCGCAGCACCGCCGAGAAGCCGGCGGCGCTGGAATGGCTGACCGGCATCGTCGCCGCGCTGTTCGTGGTCGGCCTGCTGGCGGGCGTGGCGGCGGGCTACTTCTACGCCGTCGAGGCGGCGGCAATGGGCGGCACGGCGCTGCTGCTGTTCGGCTGGCTGAGCGGCGGCCTGCGCGCCGGTGCCTTCGGCGCGGTGCTGCGCGACACCATGGCGGTGAGCGGTGCGCTGTTCGCGCTGTTCGTCGCCGCCACCACCTTCACTCTGGTGTTCCGCGCCTTCGGCACCGACCAGCTGCTCGATGCCTGGGTCAAGCTGGTGCCCGGCGGACCGACCGGCGCGGCGATCGCGGTGCTGGTGATCTTCGCGCTGTCAGCCTTCGTGCTCGACGCCTTCGAGATCGTGTTCGTGATCGTGCCGATCGTCATGCCGCCGATCCTGACCCGCGCGCCCGACGCGATCTGGATCTCGGTGCTGGCGCTCTTGGCGCTGCAGGCTTCGTTCCTGGTGCCGCCGACCGGCTACGCGGTGATGATGGCGCGGAGCGCCATGAAGCAGAAGACCGCGGTGCGGCCGCTCGTCCGCGCGCTGGCGCCCTACCTCGCGGCCCAGCTCGTGGTGCTGGCGCTGGTCGTGGCGCTGCCCGGCCTCGCCCATCTCGCCCAGCCCAAGGGCCATGACGCCTCGCCGGTCGAAACCAGGCTGGACGACGACGCGGCGCGCAAGAAGTTCAACGACATGCTGAAGATTCCCGCGCCCGAGTAAGGTGAAATCGCGCTGCAGCGCGGCACCACCGTCTGGCCCCGGTAACCGATTGCCGCCAATATGGCCCTGAAATCGGAGTAAACGCACATGTCGAGCACAGGCGCGGAAGCGGCGATCAGCAGCGAGATGGGCGATCTCGACGGCGATTCGCTGATCATGCACCGCACCGGGCGGCCGGGGAAGATCGAGATCATCGCCACCAAGCCGCTGGTGACGCAACGCGACCTGGCGCTCGCCTATTCGCCCGGCGTGGCGGCGCCCTGCATGGAGATCGCCCGCGATCCCAACGCCGCCTACGACTACACGATCCGCGGCAACCTGGTCGCGGTGATCTCCAACGGCACCGCGGTGCTCGGGCTGGGCGACATCGGCGCGCTGGCCGGCAAGCCGGTGATGGAGGGCAAAGCCGTCCTGTTCAAGCGCTTCGCCGACGTCGACTGCATCGACCTCGAGGTCGACACCAAGGACGTCGACCAGTTCGTCAACTGCGTGCGCTACCTCGGGCCGACCTTCGGCGGCATCAACCTCGAGGACATCAAGGCGCCGGAGTGCTTCATCATCGAGCAGCGGCTGCGCGAGCTGATGGACATCCCGATCTTCCACGACGACCAGCACGGCACCGCCATCATCTCGGCCGCCGGCCTGATCAACGCGCTCCATCTCACCGGGCGCAACATCAAGGACGTCAAGCTGGTGGTCAACGGCGCCGGCGC
>VBAF01000141.1 GCA_005884705.1 Alphaproteobacteria bacterium | reverse complement strand
GGGTCGCGGACGGGTCCTCACCATCGGCAACCTTGGAAAGGGCCTTGCGGGCCCGCTGGCGTGCCTCCTCGGGTGTCAGCACCCCAACCCGCCCCAAGGCAAGCTTTCGCGTCCTGCCGGCCGAATTTCGGTACTGCACGACCCAAGTCACGACGCCCGATGGCTTGGCGCGGAGAGCGAAGCCGGGAAGGTCGTCATCCCGATGGAGCGTGTCGCGCTGGACGGGCTTCAGCGCGTCAACGAACCGCTTTGTGAGCTTGGGCAAGGCCGCCTCCGCAGGGCTTGCCGATGGGTCCGCTTGGCCGGGGACACACCGGGGACACAGAAGGGGGAAAACGGCGGAAATTTCCCGTGTTTTCCGCGCTGTGCTTATAATGGCCTAAATACGGGGTTTTTCAAGCTTCGTCGCATGTGGGTAATGCCGGGAAAGCATTGGAAAAGGCCCCCGCGTTGCCCTACGAAGGCAAGGCGCAGAAGAAGAATTGAGGCCGGTCATCCCCGGACTTGCGCCGGTCGTCCCACGAACCGCGCCGGTCGTCACATTTGCCCGTAGATTCAACTTTTCGACCGCTAGAACCGGCAGCGTCCAACGACGGAGTTCACCATGCTGAGACGCACGCTGATCAAGCTCGCCGGAGGCCTGCCGCTGATGTCCACCGCCGCTCATGCCCAATCCTATCGAAGGGTCCGGTCGGGCGAAGCGGGCTGGCCAACCGCCGCCCAATGGCAGGAGCTCGACGCCCAGGTCGGCGGCCGGCTGATCGCGGTGACGTCGCCGCTCGAGGTCTGCCGTGCCGCGCCGCAGGGCGACGCCTGCACCACGGTCTTCCGCACTCTCAAGAATCCGTGGGCGATCGGCGACAGCCCGGCACTGACCCAGACCAGCGGCTGGGCGGGCGCCTGGACCTCGTCGCCCAGCGCTTATGCGGTGCCGGCGCGCGACGCCCAGGACGTTGCCGCCGCCGTGAAGTTCGCGCGCGCCCATCGCCTGCGCATCGCCGTGAAGGGCGGCGGCCATTCCTACCAGGGTACGTCGAATGCGCCCGACTCGCTGCTGATCTGGACGCGGAAGATGGACCGCATCGAGCTGCACGACGCCTTCGTGCCGCAGGGCTGCAGCAGCGCGCCCCAGCCGGCGGTGTCGCTGGGCGCCGGCGTGGTGTGGCTGCATGCCTATGCCGCCGTCACACAGGCCGGCCGCTACGTGCAGGGCGGCGGCTGCACCACCGTGGGCGTCGCCGGCCTGATCCAGAGCGGGGGCTTCGGCAGCTTCTCCAAGCGTTACGGCCTGGCGGCGGCGAGCCTGCTCGAGGCGGAAGTGGTGACCGCTGACGGCGCGGTGCGCCTCGCCAATGCCTGCACCAACTCCGACCTGTTCTGGGCGCTCAAGGGCGGCGGTGGCGGCAGCTTCGGCGTGATCACGCGCATCACGCTCAAGACGCACGAGCTGCCACAACTGTTCGGCGCGGCACTTGCTGGCATCAACGCCAACTCGGACGCGGCGTTCAAGCGGCTGGTCGAGCGCTTCGTCACCTTCTATCGCGACAGCCTGTTCAACCCGACCTGGGGCGAATCCGTCACCTTGCGGCCGGAGAACGTGCTCGAGGTCACCATGGTCTTCCAGGGCATCGACCAGGAGCGCGCGGCGGCGACGTGGAAGCCGTTCCTCGACTGGGTTCGCGACCAAGGTAGCGACTACGGTTTCGTGCAGCCGGCGATGTTCCTGCATGTGCCGGCGCGATCGCTGTGGGACGCCGCGTTCCTCAAGCAGAACGCGCCGCAGATGGTGCTGACCGACGAGCGGCCGGGCGCGCCGGCGACCAACGTCTTCTGGCGTGGCAACCTGGGCGAGGCCGGCTGGTTCCTGCACGCCTATCAATCGACCTGGATGCCGGCCGCGCTGTTGGCCGACGACAAGCGCCCCGCGCTGGCCGATGCGCTGTTCGCTGCGAGCCGGCGCTGGCGCCTGGCGCTGCATTTCAACAAGGGCTTGGCCGGCGCGCCGGCCGAGGCGATCGCCGCGGCACGCGATACCGCGACCAATCCCGCGGCGATGGACGCCTTCGCGCTGGCGATCAGCGCCGCCGAAGGGCCGCCGGCCTTTGCCGGCATCGCCGGGCACGAGCCTGATCTCGCCCGGGCGAGCGCCAACGCCGAGCGCGTGACGGCGGCGATGGCCGAGCTGCGCAAGCTGGTGCCGCAGCCGGGCTCGTACGTTTCGGAATCGGATTACTTCGAGGCTGACTGGCGGCAGGCGTTCTGGGGCGCGAACTACGCGCGGCTCAAGGCGGTGAAGGACAAGGTCGATCCCGACGGCCTGTTCTTCGTCCACCACGGCGTCGGCAGCGAGGACTGGAGCTCCGACGGCTTCACGCGGCTGAAGTAGAGCGCTGGCCGATCTTGGATTCGGTGCCGTTGAGCAACCGGCGAATGTTTTCGTGGTGCCGGACCCAGACCAGCGGCACCATCACGCTGATCACCAGCGCGTCCGGCCAAGGCGTGAAATACCACGAGGCGATCGCGCCGATCAGGATGCTGAGCAGCGAGGCGAGCGAGGAGTAGCGGAACAGCGCCGCGAACAGCAGCCACAGCGCGCAGGTGACGAGGCCCACCAGCCAGCTGAGGCCCAGCATGATGCCGATCTTGGTTGCCACGCCCTTGCCGCCCTTGAAGCCGAGCCACGGCGGGAACATGTGGCCCAGCACTGCGCCGGCTGCCGCCGCGGCCGCCGGCACCGGCCCCCACATCAGGTTGAAGGCGAGCGCGGGGGCGAAGCCCTTCAGGGCGTCGAGCAGCAGGGTCGCCGCCGCCAGCTTCCTGTTGCCCGTGCGCAGCACGTTGGTGGCGCCGATATTGCCGGAGCCGACCTTGCGGATGTCGCCGAGCCCGGCGGCCCGCGTCAGCAGCAGGCCGAACGGAATCGAGCCGAGCAGGAAGCCGACGACCGCGGGCAGCAGGTAGGCGAGCGTCCACGGCAGCGGCGACGTCATCTCAAGGATTCATCACGCGGCAGTTGGTGCTGTCAACGAAGGCGGTGGTCGGCGGACCGATCAGGTCGGTCGAGACCTGCTCGCCGGCGGCGAGCTGGACCGGCCCGAGATAGGCCTCGCCGACCGAGCGCCCTGCATTGAGGAAGCTGCATTGCACCTGGGTGTCGATCGTGCGGTTGACGTTCGAGGTGACGCTGACTGTGACCTGCCAGTAGCGCGACGCGCCATAGGTCAGGTTGCTGGCCTGCAGCGTCACCACCGGCATCGACGAGCTGTAGTTCGGCACCGGACGCGGGCCGGTACGCTGGAGCGACGGCTGCGGCCGCGCCATCGGGCCCTCGGGTGGACGATAGGCGCTGGTCGCGTCGCGTGGATTGAAGGCGCGGTCCGGATCTGTGCCCGGCGGCCCGAGCGGCGTCGGCCCGGCCGGCGCGTTGCCCAGCGTCGCGGCACCGCCGCCCGGAACCATCAAGGGCGGCGGCGACAGCGGCGCGGCGCCGATCTGATTGCCGCCGGTCGTCGGCAGCCCAGACGGCGGCGGCGGCGGAGCCGGGGGCGGATTGTTGGCGAGCGGCGTCGGAGACCGTGCCGGCGCCTGCACGCCGCCGACCTGCGTCTGCAGCTTGTCGTAGCAGCCGAGCCGCGCCTGCTGGTCGCTGATCTCGCCGCAGATCTGGATGTGGCGGGTCACCGCGTCGAGCAGGTCCTCGCGCGACCGTTGCTGCGCATCGGCGGCGCCCGCGAGAGCCGTCAGCGCGGTGCCGAGAAGAAGGGTGTGTCGGAGCGTCGTCATGGGCCGACCTTAACAGAACACATGGCCGTTTCGAGGCAGTCAGGCTGCCGCGGCGGTCGGTGTGAAATTGTCATGACGGTAGATGGTGCGCCCGCCGACGATGGTCGCCATCACCTGGCCCTGCACCGGCCGCTCGTCGAACGGCGAGTTCTTGGTCTTGCTCCAGAAATCGACGCGGTCGATCTGCCAGGCATAGTCCGAATCGAACAGCACCAGATCGGCCGGCGCCCCCTTGGCGAGCTTGCCGCCCGGCAGGTTGAACAGCCGCGCCGGCGCGCTCGACAGCCGCTGGAAGAGCTGCGGCAGGCTGAGCTGGCGGTTGTGCACCAGCTCGAGCGAGACCGGCAGCAGGGTCTCGAGCCCGATGCCGCCCGGCTCGGCCTGGGCGAACGGCACGCGCTTGCTGTCCTGGTCCTGCGGCCGATGGTCCGACACGATGGCGTCGATCACGCCGCTGCGCAGCCCGTCGACCACCGCGGCGCGATCGGCCTCGGCGCGCAACGGCGGCATCAGCTTGCCGAAGGTGCGGTAGTCGCCGACCGCGAGGTCGTTCAGCGCGAAGTAGGGCGGGGCGGTGTCGCAGGTCAGCTTCAGCCCGCGCGCCTTGGCGGCGGCGATCACCCTGACCGATTCGGCGGTCGAGATCTTGCTGAGATGGAGCCGCCCGCCGGTCATCTCGACCAGGCGGATGTCGCGCTCGACCATCATCACTTCGGCAAGCGGCGGCACGCCCGACAGGCCGAGGCGGGTCGCCATCACGCCGCTCGTCATGCTGCCGCCCGACAGCGTCGGCTCCTGCGGCAGGTGGACGATCAGCGCATCGAAGGCCTTGGCGTAATAGAGCGCGCGGCGCAGCACCTGGGCGTTGCCGATGGCGTGGTCGGCGTCGGTGAAGGCGACGGCGCCGGCTTCGGCCAGCAGGCCGATCTCGGCCAGCTCCTTGCCCTCGAGGCCGGCGGTCAGCGCGCCATAGGCGTACATGTTGGCGAGCTTCACCTGGCGGGCGCGGCGGGCGACGAACTCGATCAGCGAGGCATCGTCGAACGGCGGTTCGTTGTCGGGCAGCAGCACCAGCGAGGTGATGCCGCCCACCGCGGCGGCGATGCCGGCGCTCTCCAGCGTCTCCTTGTGCTCCTCGCCGGGCTCGCCGGTATGGACCCGCGCGTCGACGATGCCGGGCGCGAGATAGAGCCCGCGGCAGTCGATCGATTCGATGCCGTAGGGCGCCCCTGACGCGAACAGGTTCGGCCCGAAGTCGGCGATCTTGCCGTCGCTGATCAGGATCGCGCCGGTGTACTCGGCATCGGCCGTCGGATCGACGATGCGGGCGTTGATGAATGCGGTCGATCCGGTGTGCGGCGCCGCACCGCGCAGGATGTTACCGCTCATGGCTGGGCGCTCGCGCCCAGCGGACGCACCGCGTGGAAGATTGCGCACCTCATGCGACGGCTCCCAGCGAATTGCGGCGGCCGCCGATCAGCGCCTCGAGGCAGGCCATGCGCACCGCCACGCCCATCTCGACCTGCTCGTGGATGACGCTGCGATCCAAATCGTCGGCGACCTCCGAATCGATCTCGACGCCTCGGTTCATCGGCCCGGGATGCATGATCAGCGCGTCGGGCTTGGCGAATTTCAGCTTCTCGTGGTCGAGGCCGAAGAAGCGGAAGTACTCGCTGATCGACGGCACGAAGGAGCCCTGCATGCGCTCGGTCTGCAGCCGCAGCATCATGACGATGTCGACGTCCTTCAGGCCGCTGCGCATGCCGTAGTGGACCTCGACGCCCATCTTGTCGATGTCGGTCGGCATCAGGGTCGGCGGCCCGACCACGCGCACCCTGGCACCCATGATCTGCAGCAGGTGGATGTTCGAGCGCGCCACCCGCGAATGCATGATGTCGCCGCAGATCGCCACCAGCAGGCCCTGCAGGTTCGCGGATCGTGTAAAGATCGAGGAGGGCCTGCGTGGGGTGTTCATGCGCACCGTCGCCGGCATTGACCACGGAGCCGTCGACCTTCTGCGCCAGCAGCTCGACCGCGCCGGAGGCATGATGCCGCACCACCAGGATGTCCGGGTGCATGGCGTTGAGCGTCATCGCGGTGTCGATCAGGGTCTCGCCCTTCTTCACCGACGAGGTGGCGACGTCCATGTTGATGACGTCGGCGCCGAGCCGCTTGGCGGCGACCTCGAAGCTTGTCCGCGTGCGGGTGGAATTCTCGAAGAACAGGTTGATGACAGTGCGGCCCGACAGCAGGTCGCGCCGCTTGTCGATCGATCGGTTCTGGTCGATGTAGTTTTCGGAAAGGTCGAGCAGGCCCGAAATGGTTTCAGGCGACAGACCCTCGATGCCGAGCAGGTGGGGCAACCTCGGCACGCCCGTGCGTTTCTTTGTCACTAAAGCGCTGCTTTAACCACGCGATTGTGGGGGCCGCAAGGCACTCCGGTGGGGCGGTCAGGTGGATAACCGCGCCTCGGTGCAGGGACAGACCCGCGCCGGCCCCTTGGGGGCGAGGAAATCGGCCCAGATGGCGTTGTGATGGGCGATGATCTGGACGGCCGAGAGGTGCGGCCGGTCGGCGGTGGTGTGGCCATCCGAGGGCACGATCGTCGGCCAGCCGCGCGCCAGCGCCGACCGCACCGTGGTGTCGACGCAGTAGTCGGTGGCGCAGCCGGTGACGATCAGCCGGTCGATGCCGCTCTCGCGCAGCACCGTCTCGAGCGCGGTGTCGAGGAAGGCGTCGCACGACCGCTTGCGGACGATTGCATCGTCGGGACGGACCTCGAGCGCCGACAGCAGGCGCCAGCCGGGCGCGGCGGGATGGTGCGGATCGCCGGGCGGGCCGTCGTGCTGGACGAAGACCACTGCGCCGCCGTCGGCGCGGACCTCGCGGGCGAGGCGGTTGAGCCGGGAAACCAGGCCGGCTGCGTCGTGACGCGGCTGGTCGGCTCCGAACGAGCCCTGCTGCATATCGATCACGATGAGGGCATCGGTCATGGCGGCCTCACGCGGTGGGACGCGGACCGGTATACCGCGCGCGCGGCCGGATCAAGCCGCCGTGTGCCGCCTGCTCGATGGCATGGGCGATCCAGCCGACGGTGCGGCCGAGCAGGAACATCGACAGCGCCGCATCGGGCGGCAGGCCGAGCACGCGCTCGATCGTCACCGTGGCAAAATCGACATTGG
>VBAF01000140.1:4359-12516 GCA_005884705.1 Alphaproteobacteria bacterium | reverse complement strand
TCAGGTGGATGAAAGCGCCCGAACGGTGCCGCACTGGCAGGCGTGAGGCCCGCACGCGACGACGCCGCTCCGGCTCAGCGGTCAGTTACCGGTACGGCAATGACCAATGCTGCTGGAACGACATTTCCCCCCTTCCTGTTCGCGGTCGAGCGCTTCGTCGGAGAGCTCGTCGGTGAACGCCTCGACTTCGGCTTCAGTCTCTTCGATTGGTTCGGTCATCTGACGCTCTTCCAAGGGCGGGCGGGGATGCGCCCGCACGAATTATGCGCGAATGCGAAAGAGCGTCAAACCGCTGGAGTGGTTTTGCGGCAGGGAACCGAAGCGCCGGCCAAATTCCGCCCATGTGCGGGCGCTACACTCACAATCTGACCTGGGAGCAGATCGTCAACCTCTACCGGCTGACGCTGCCGGAAGAGAAGCCCGAGAAGCTCGGCCCGAACTACAACATCGCGCCGACGCACGTCATGCCGATCATCCGGCCCGCCGGGAACGGCCGTGAGCTGGATTGAAGCTTGGGCGGTCGACGCCGCGGTCGGCAATGTCCGGAACAACCGACCGGAGCTGATGGAGCGGGTTGGGCTGCTCTAGCGTTGGGCTGATCGACAACGCGTACAATAATTACACTTTGATACTGATGACGACGCCACCCGGAAAGCTGCGAGGAATACGTTCTGGTCCGAAGAGCTGAGCCGACATTTCACCGCATTCAGAACGGTTCAGGACTATTTCTTGGAGATTCACATGCTGTCCATTTTCCGTCGTCTGATGAAGAACGAGCGCGGCGCCACCGCCATCGAGTACACCCTGATCGCTTCGCTGATCGCGGTCGCGGCAATCGTCGCCATGGGCAATGTCGGCACCAAGGTCAACGGCGTGCTCAGCAACGTCGCGAGCGCCATGAACTAGTCGTCAGTCAGCGTGAGTTGGGGCGGGCGGCTCGCAAGGCCGCCCGTTTCGTTTCAGCCTGAATAAGAGTATTCGCGAAGGAGTCGCGCATCCTGAGGGGCGCTAAGCCCGGTGACATGCCGGTGCAGCAACCGGCAAAATTCGTGATGGTCATCAACCTCAAGACCGCGAAGGCACTTGGCCTTGACTGTTCCGCCATCGATCCTCGCCCGCGCCGACGAGGTGATCGAGTAGGCGGTTGCGCCACGTCGGCTTCGGGTCAAAAGGTGACGTGCCAGAATCGTCGCCAGATGTCCGCTTTAACCCCGAAAACGAACAATCCCGGATATGTGAGTAGACGCCCTAGTCGGCAGATCCGCCAGACCGGCGAAAACCGATAGGCGGCGACGGCGCGCGCCGCGGCGGGCGCTGCGCTGGCGGATCGTGTCTCAATAGCGGTTGATGATTCTGTCGCCCGCCAGCCCGTTCCAAAACCAAGCTCCGTGCCGGGCAATCGTCCAGGCCAGCATGGCATCGACCATCTCGCGCGCCCTTTCCCGGCCGATCGACGGCGCGACTGCCAGGATGACATCCGCGACCTTCCAGTTTGGAGACCTGTCCGTGCTGCAGTCGCGGCGCTCCTGCCGATGGATCCGCACCACGTTGCGGATGTTGCCTGTCGAGAAGCCCCAGATGATCGCGTACTGGGACGTGGCGGTTTCCTCGCATTTAACGCGCACAGGAGACTGCCGAGTCCAAATTCTTTCGCTATCGCCCTTTGGCTCTTGGAACATCCGCTCCGCCCGTCGCGTTGTCCCACCGCCAACGCCTGATCGATCCGCTCCCCCGGATGCCAGAGCTTGGTGGAAGGGCTCGACGCCATAACGCCGGGCCCTTTCCCATGTCACGGCCGTCCGCGTGGTTTCGTTGCCGGCCCGAATGGTCCCCTGCTAGTGTGACCGCCTGTGCAATCTGTGCACTTGGAAGCTGGCGGGGCGGAATCACCTGACGGCTGCCGGAGTGACGACGACGGACAACGTGGGGGGTCACATGACGAGGTCGATTGCCTTCGCAACTCTATTGGTCGCGGCCGTTGCCGCGTGCGCACCGAAGCCTGTCGAGCCGCCGCCTGTGCCTGACAGCGCCAGCAATTCTCTGAAGTCCGGCTTCGAGCCTTACTGCGGGCCCATATGGTCGGTTGATGGGCAGGGCTACGTTAACATCCCTTGTCCAGTCGGGAGCACTTATCCGGGTGGCGGTCGATAGCAGAATGGGGCGGCCTCAGTCCGCACCCATCAGCTCCCGCGTTCCCAGGCCCGGATCGCGCGCCTGTCGAACGGGCCATCCACTGAACGGGCCGCCCCCACGGGCGGCTTTTTCGTAGATACAGCGGACACAATTGGCCGGGCGACCGGGCACCGGCATGAGGCCTACAAGGGCTCGCCGATTTATCGGCTCGGGCCGGTGTATCGGCTCTCTGAATGCGCACTTGAAGCCGCCCCAGACGGCAGAGAGGTCGCCTATTTCGCTTTGGGAGATTTCCATGCTGTCCATTTTGCGTCGTTTGACGAAGAACGAGCGTGGTGCCACCGCTATCGAGTACACCCTGATCGCCTCGCTGATCGCTGTCGCTGCCATCGTGGCGATGACCAGCGTCGGCACCAAGGTCAACGGCGTGCTGAGCAACGTCGCCAGCACCATGTAGTTGTCGTCGCAGTTCAGCGTCGAAACGGGCGGCTCGCCAGGGCCGCCCGCCTTGTTTGGTAGTGCCGACCAGGCTGTCGCCAGATTGGCAGCCATCGCCGCAGTCGAAGGCGACAGCCGCAGGGCTTGCGGCGTCAATCCTGGCTGGGTCTCTCTATCGTCTTCAGCAGGACAGGGTGAAGCGCATCGATCCAGGCGGTCATCGCCGCGATATCGTTGCTGTTCGCCTGCGACGCGTGGTTCGCCCGGTCGAGCGCACGCCGCAGAAGCTTGGCGATGCGGATCGCCTCCGCAAGCAAGCCGTCTTGACCTTTCAGGCTTGCCGGCGATGCAAAGTCCGCGAGTTTTGCCACCCCCTCGGCGGCCTTCGCTCGGAACGCTCGATCCTGCGGATTCCGCCGCACCCGTTGCAGCATGATATCGAGCGACTTCAGATCAAGGTCGTCGTCAGCCACGGTCGTACCTTTGAAGCGGACGGAAGAGCGCTGAGCCGTCTTGCGCCACTCGCTCGACGATATACGAACCGGCGGGGCGAGTATGCTGGCATGCCCCGGAAACTGTCGGAAACCGTACCCTTCGGAATGCGATATCAGGATCGCGTCACCTTTTTCTCGGCGCGGATCATCGACCCACAGCCTTTCCACAGGGCCGTCGCGTTGTAATTCCGGTTGCAGCAAGGGACCCTCATGGCCATCCGCGAAAAACCGGCAGTCATTGCCGATCCCGTCACGCTATCCCGTCGCGCTTTCGGTGCCGCGCCCCAGGCTCGTCGAGCTGTGGCAACCCTCCAGCAATTGAGGCGCCATCCGCGCCCTGGCCGCCGGCTTGGCGCTCCTGTCCGCCGACGAGGATCCTGAATCGAACGCGGTTGGAGCGGGACCCACGCGCCCTTCAAGCGTCTTCGAGCGGAATCCACCCGCTTTCAGGCGCTGTCAGGCGAGTCGAGTCCGGGCGAGTCCGGTCGCCCGGACTCCACCCTCAGACGGATGGAACCGCCGCGGACCGGAGCTTGCGCCCGTACAGCCGCTCCTCGAGCCGCTGCAGCACCACGAAGAACGACGGCACGAACAGCACGGCGAGGCAGGTCGAGGCGATCATGCCGCTGAACACGCAGAGGCCGAGCGAGACGCGCGCTGCTGCACCGGCGCCGGTCGCGGTGACCAGCGGCACCACGCCGAGGATGAAGGCGAACGAGGTCATCAGGATCGGCCGCAGTCGCGAGATCGCCGCCTCGACGGCGGCCTCGGCGACCGGCTTGCCGTCGTGCAGCCTCGCCTCGCGCGCGACCTCGACGATCAGGATGGCGTTCTTGGCGCTGAGCGCGATCAGCAGCATCAGGCCGATCTGGGTGTAGAGATTGTTGGGCAGCCCGGCCAGCTCGAGCGCCACGGCTGGCCCGCCGAGCGCCAGCGGCACGGCCAGGATGACGCCGAGCGGCGCGATCCAGCTCTCGTACTGGCCGGCGAGGCAGAGATAGACCAGCACCACCGCCAGGATGAAGACGTAGAGCAGCTGGTTGCCGACGATCGTCTCCTGGTACGACATCGTCGTCCATTCGTAGGCGGTGCCCGGCGGCAGAGCGCGGCCGGCCACCTCGTCCATCAGCGCCAGCGCCTCGCCGCTCGAGAAGCCCGGCGCCGGCGTGCCGACCACCGAGGCCGACGGGTAGAGATTGTACAGGCTGATCAGCGCGGCGCCGCGGGCGGGCTTGATCTGCGCCAGCGCGCCGATCGGCACCATCTTGCCGTCGCTGCTGCGCACGTTCAGCGCCAGAAGGTCGTCGGGCTGCGCGCGGTACTGCGAATCGGCCTGGACATAGACCTGCAGGCTCTGGCCGAACTTGTTGAAGCGGTTGACGAAGGTCGAGCCGACATAGGCCGACAGGGTCGAGAAGACGTCGCCGACCGCGACGTTCAGGCTCTCCGCCTTGGCGCGGTCGACGTCGACCTCGATATGCGGCGCGCCGGCGCGGAAGGTGGTCACCGGGTTGGCGATCGCGGTCTGGGTGCGCGCCTGCTCGATCAGCTCATCGGTCGCGGCCTGCAGCTTGGCGAAGTCGAAGCTGCCGTCGCGCTGCTCGACCTGCATCTGGAAGCCCGAGGCATTGCCGATGCCCTGGATCGGCGGCGGCCCGAGCACGATGACGCGGCCGTCCTGCAGCACTGACGTCGCGCGCTGCAGGGTCTGGGCGATCGAGCGGATGTCCTGGCCGGTCTTCTTGCCGCGCACGTCCCAGTCGTCGAGCGTGACGAAGGCGACGCCGGCATTGGCGAGCTGCGCCATGTTGTCGAGCATCGACGCGCCGGTGATCGCCACCACCTGCCTGACGCCGGGCGTCTGGCCGGCAATCCGCGCCACCTCGTCGAGCGCGCGGCTGGTGCGGCCGAGCGAGGCGCCGTCGGGCAACTGCACCGCCACCATGAGGTAGCCCTGGTCCTCGTTGGGAATGAAGGCGCTCGGCAGGCGGGCGATGCCCCAGCCGCCGATGCCCGCCACCACCAGCGCCAGCACGACCATCAGGCCGCTGCGTTTCACCATGGCGCCGATCAGCCAGGCATAACCGCGCTCGACCCGGCCGTAGCCCGCGTTGAAGCCGCGGAAGAAGACGTTGCGCTGCTCCGGCGGCACCACGGGCCTGAGCCAGGCCGCGCACTGGGTCGGCTTCAGGGTCGCGGCGTTGATCGCGCTGATCAAGGCGGTGGCGGCGATCACCAGGGCGAACTGGGCGAACATCTTGCCGGTCAGGCCGGGCACGAAGGCGGCCGGGATGAACACCGACATCAGCACCAGGGTGATGCCGATCACCGGCCCGAGCAGCTGCTGCATCGCCTTCACGGCGGCGTCGTGGCTCGACAGGCCGCGCTCGATGTGGTGCGCCACGCCTTCGACGATCACGATCGCATCGTCGACCACGATGCCGATCGCCAGCACGATGCCGAACAGGGTCGAGAGGTTGATGGTGAAGCCGAGCGCCGCCATGGCGGCGAAGCAGCCGATGATGGTGACCGGGATGGTGGTGGCGGGCACCAGGGTGGCGCGCCAGTCCTGCAGGAAGATCACGATCACCACCAGCACCAGCACGCCGGCCTCGATCAGCGTCATGAACACCTCGTGGATCGAGGTCCTGACGAAGTCGGTGGTGTCGAACGGGATGCTGTACTCGAGGCCGGGCGGGAAGGCCTTCTTCAGCTCCTGCATCTTCTTCTCGACCGCGGTCGCCACGCCGAGCGCATTGGCTTCGGGCGTCTGGTAGATGGCAAGGCCGGCGGCGGGCTTGCCGTCGACCTTGAAGTCCTGGGCGTAGGTCTGGGCGCCGAGCTCGATGCGGCCGACATCCTTCAGCCGCACGATGCGGCCGCCGTTGCCCGGCGCGCTCTTGACGATGATGTCGGCGAATTGCTGCGGGTCGTCGAGCTGGCCCTGGATGTCGACGGTGTACTGGAAGCTCTGGTCGCTCTGCGACTGGATGACCTGGACGACGTCGGTGGCGGTGAGGCCGTAGCTGTAGAGCTTCTGCGGATCGAGCCAGATGCGCATCGAATACTTGCCGACGCCCAGCACGCTGACGTTGCCGACGCCCGGCACGCGGCTGAGCTCGTTGACCAGGTTGATGGTGGCGTAGTTGCTGAGGAACAGGCTGTCGTAGCGGCCGTCGGACGCGAACAGCGAGACGATCTCGAGGATCGAGGTCGACTTCTTCTGCACCGTCAGGCCCTGCGCCTGCACCGCCTGCGGCAGGGCGGCGAGCGCCGCGCTCACCCGGTTCTGCACCAGCACCTGCGCGAAATCGAGGTCCGTGCCGATCTCGAAGCTGACGGTCAGCGTGTAGCTGCCGGTGTCGGTGCTGGTCGACTGCATGTAGATCATGCCCTGGACGCCGTTGACCTGCAGCTCGACCGGCAGCGCGACCTGGTTGACCAGGGTGGAGGCCGAGGCGCCGGGATAGTTCGTCGTCACCGACACGGTGGGCGGCACGATGTTGGGATATTGCGCGATCGGCAGGGTGAAGGCGGCGACGCCGCCGATCAGCACGATCACGATCGCCAGCACGTTGGCCAGCACCGGCCGGTCGATGAAGAACTTGGAAATGTTCATGGCCGGCGGTTACTTCGCGGGCGCCGGTGCCGGCGCGGCCTGGATGGTCGTGGCCTTGGGCGCCACCTTGCGTCCCGGGATCGCCCGGCCGTTGGTGCTGACCACGACCCGGTCGTCCGCCTTCAGGCCGCTGTCGATCACGCGCAGGCCGCCGGGCAGCAGGATGCCGGCGATGACCGGGCGCTGCTCGACCATGTCGTCCTTGCCCACCACCAGCACATAGCGGCCGGCCTGGTCTTCCGCGACGACGCGGTCGGGCACGATCAGCATGGTCTTGTCGGCGAAGTCTGTGGGCACGCGCACGCGCACGAAGAAGCCGGGCAGCAGGGCGCGGTTGGGATTGTCGAAGATCGCCCGCACCATGATCGTGCCGGTCGAGGCGTCGACCGACGGCGAGGCGTAGTCGAGGGTGCCCTTGTGCGGGTAGCCCTGCTCGGTCATCAGGCCGATCTCGATCGGGATCTTCCGCAGATCCTCGGGATTGATGTTGGCCGCCCGGAGCTTGGTGCGGATGTCGAGCACCTGCTGCTCGCTCATGTTGAAGGTGGCGTAGATCGGATCGAGCTGGATGATGCTCGCGAGCTTGGTCGGCGCCGACGAGCCGACCAGCTCGCCGACCGAGACCAGGTGGTTGGTGACAATGCCGTCGAACGGCGCCTGCACCTTGGTGTAGCCGAGGTTGGTCTGGGCGATGGTGAGGTTGGCGGCGTTGTTCTCGATATTGGCCTGTATCGAATCGCGCTTGGCCTTGGCCTGGTCGTAGGTGTTCTGCGCCGTCACGTTCTGGCGCAGCAGGGTTTCCTGGCGGACGAACTCGGCCTGGGCCTGCACCAGAAGCGCCTTGGTCGAGTCGAGCTCGGCCTCGGCCTGCTTGACCTTGGCCTGGTAGGTGGTCGGCTCGATCAGGAACAGCGGGTCGCCCTTCTTCACGACGGCGCCGTCCTTGTAGTCGATGCTCTGCAGGAAGCCCTCGACCCGCGCGACCAGGCCGACGGTGGCGATGGCCACGG
Organism: Alphaproteobacteria bacterium; assembly: GCA_005884705.1. Lineage (GTDB taxonomy): Bacteria > Pseudomonadota > Alphaproteobacteria > Reyranellales > Reyranellaceae > Reyranella. Next base: position 4,822 of record VBAF01000140.1, on the reverse strand, counting down.
TGTTGCCGGTCAGCTCGACGAACGGCCGCACGCTCTGCTGCAGGGGCGGCGCCACGTTCACGTCCGGCGGCGGCGGCGCCACGAACTTGTTCTCGGGCTTGCAGCCGGCCAGCGCGGCAGCCGACAACAAGAGGACGATCAGACCCGCATCACGGCAGCGACTCGGCATCGGCGCACATACTCCCTCCAAGCGCCCCGAGCGATAGCGCATCCCGCGCCGGATGGCCACTCGCCTTGAGGGCGACCGCGACCGGCTATACGATCCGGCCGCGAAAACCCGGCCCTGACGATCGAGGAGCATGCCTTTGGACCTGGCGGGCTTGCGTGCCTTCGTCGTCGAAGACGAAGCGCTGCTGCTGATGACGCTCGAGGACATGCTGGCCGATCTCGGCTGCCAGGTGGTCGCCTCGGCGCGCCACGTCGACGAGGCGCTGCCGGTCGCGCATGACGTCGCCGTCGATGT
>VBAF01000140.1:0-4294 GCA_005884705.1 Alphaproteobacteria bacterium | reverse complement strand
AATCCTGGCGGCGCGCCGGATCCCGATCGTCTTCGTGACCGGCTACGAGGCGCATTTCCTGCCGCAAGGCATCGCGCGCTCGACCAGGGTCGGCAAGCCGTTCCAGGTTGCCCAGCTGGTCCGCGGACTGCACGAGGTGCTGGCGCCGCGTGACGGGCAATGAGCGCGGCGTCGCGCAAGCCGCGATCCTGGCCCGCCGCCGCGCATCTGGTGCTGTTCGCGGCGATCATCGCCCTGCCGCTGCTCGTCCTGCTGGGAGCGATGCTCTACCGCTCGGCGGCAGACGAGCGCCAAAGGCTCGAACGCGTCATCGCCCAGGAACTCGATGGGTTGGTGGCCGCGATCAATCGCGACATCGAGCGCCGGCTCGCGGTGCTGGACGTGCTGGCCACCGCGCCGACGCTGGTCAGCGGGGACTGGCCGGCCTTCCATGCCCGCGCCAAGGCGAGCCTCGGCGGCACGAATTATCTGGTGGTGACCGACGCGGACGGCCGCCAGTTGATCAATACCTACGTGGCGTACGGCGAGGCGCCTGCCTTCACCGCCGATCCTGCCAGCGTCGAAGCGGTGCGCCAGACTTTGCAGCCGGTAGTGTCGGATCTGTTCATCAGTCAGGTCAGCAAGCAGCCGATCTATGTCATTTCCCTGCCGGTCGCCGAGGGTGGCCGGTTGAAGTACGTCATGCGGCTCGCCCTGCCGGCCGAGGAGCTGGGCGCGATCCTGCGTGACCAGCACATGGAGTCAGGCTGGACCAGCACGGTATGGGACGGCAACGGCATCATGCTGGCCCGCTCGCGCGACCACACGCAGTGGGTCGGCAAGCCGGTGCCGGCGCGCTGGCGGAGCCAGCCACCCGGGCGTATCGTCCAGGATGCCAGCCTGACAGGAGGGCCGGTGCTGACGCGCGCTGGAAGCCCGCGTCTGGCCGGCTGGACCGTGCGCGTGTCGTTCCCGGTCCGCGAGATCCAGGCCCAGGTCGCCGAATCGCTGTGGATCTGGGGGATCGCGGCCAGCCTCGTCGTCGTTCTCACGGCCATGGCCGCCTATCTCTTCGGCTGGTTCTTCACCCATCCGCTGGCCCGGATGGCCGATGCGGCGGCGGCGCTGGGCCGTGGCGATATCGTCGAGGTGCCCGACAGCCGGATCGCGGAGGTCAACGCCGTCGGCCACGCCCTGCGCGAGACCCAGCGCGAGCTCGAGGCCAGCCGATTGGCGCTGCGCTACAGCGAGCAGCTGCTCGGCACGGCGGCGGACATCGCCCAGTTCGGCGCGCACCAGTACGACGCGGTCAACGACCGCGTCTATCGCTCCTCGCAGATCCGCCAAATCCTCGGCGCCGAAGCTGGCGAGGAAGGCGACCTGGAGACCGCCTTCGCCTACGTCCATCCTGAGGATCGCGAGCAGGTGCGCCGGCGCAAGCGCGAGATCCTCGCGGCGGAGAACCAGTATCAGCTCACCTATCGCATCCGGCGGCCCGACGGCGAGGTGCGCTGGGTGATGGACCGCGGCCAGGTCGAGCGCGATCCCGCCGGCAAGACGCTGCGCGTGATCGGCGTGCTGGTCGACATCACCGACCTGAAGGCCGCCGAGCAGCGCCAGCGCCTGCTGTTCGACGAGCTCAACCACCGGGTCAAGAACACGCTGGCGATCGTGCAGTCGCTCGCCCTGCAGACCCTGCGCAGCAGCCCCGACCCGCAGGAATTCGGTCGGGCCTTCGGCGAGCGGTTGCAGTCGCTATCGCGCGCACACGATCTGCTGGCGCAGACCGCCTGGCAGGGCGCGCCGCTCGGCAAGCTGGTCGAGCTCGTGCTCGAACCCTTCAACCTGCAGCACAGGCGCATCGAGATCGCGGGACCGGCCGTCGATCTGCCGGCCAACGTCACCATCACCCTGGCCTTGATGCTGAACGAGCTCGCCACCAACGCCGCCAAATACGGCGCGCTCTCGGTGAGCGTGGGCAAGGTCGGCATCTCCTGGACGATCAAGCCGGCAAGCGAGAGGCTGGCGGTCGAGCTGGTCTGGCGCGAGCAGGACGGACCGCCGGCCGCGCCGGCTTGCCGCCGGTGCCCAGCAGATCAAGGGCGAGTTCGCGATGGACTTCGCGGCGTCCGGCCTGGTCTGCCGCCTCCACTTCGGCGTGCCGAAATCGCCGGCTGTGCTGTGGTCGGCGCAGGCCGCCGGCTAGCCCATCGCAACGAAGGAGGGCCTCCGTGGTCGCCAATCTGCTCGAGATCAATCCCGAACGGCTGTGGAGCACGCTCGAACGCTCGGCCGGGATCGGCCGCTTTCGCGACGTCGGCTTGCGGCGATTGGCGCTGTCGGCCGAGGACAAGGAGATGCGCGACCAGTTCGTGCAATGGGCAAACGAGGCGGGCTGCACCGTCGAGATCGATCGCCTCGGCAACATCTTCGCCCGCCGCGCCGGCACCGACCCTGCATTGCCGCCGGTCGCGATCGGCAGCCATCTCGACACCCAGATCTGCGGCGGCCGCTATGACGGCATCCTGGGCGTGCTGTGCGGGCTGGAGGTGGTGCGCACGCTCAACGACCGCGGCCTGCAGACCCGTCGCGGCATCGAGGTCATCTGCTGGACCAACGAGGAGGGCGGCCGCTTCTCGCCGCCGATGATGGGCTCGATGGCCTTCGCAGGCGTGCTCCCGCTGAAGGACGTGCTGGCGACGAAGGACGACGACGGCATCACCGTCGAGCAGGCGCTCGACCGCATCGGCTACGCCGGCCCCGAGCCGCTCGGCAAGCGCGCGTTCGACGCCTATCTCGAATTGCACATCGAGCAGGCGCCGGTGCTCGATCGCGAAAAGGTCGATGTCGGCATCGTGGTCGGCGGCTACAAGACGCGCGCGCTGCGCCTCACCATCAAGGGCGATACCGGCCATGCCGGCGGCACGCCGATGGCAATGCGCAAGAACGCGCTGGTCGGCGCGGGCTATGTGATCGCCGCCGTCAACGACGTTGGGCTCGCTTACGCCGCCGACGAGGGCCGCACCACGACCACGCGCATCGAGAGCTTCCCCAACCTGCCCGGGACCTATGCCGAGGAGGTGAAGCTGACGCTCGACTATCGCCACATCGATGCGGGACGGTTCGAGGCGATGGGCAAAGAAATCCGCGCTGCCATCGCCGGCGCGGCGAAGAAAGCCAATGTCGAAATCGACGTTGCGGAGGGCTGGAGCTGGGGCACCGAGCTGTTTGCGCCCGACTGCATCGAGCTCCTGAAGACCACCGCCCGGGAGCTCGGCCTACCCTATCGCGAGATGAGGAGCCAGGCCGGCCATGATGCCTACGCCGTCGCCACCCTGGCGCCGACCGCGATGATCTTCACGCCCTGCTTCGAGGGCATCAGCCACAACGTGAAGGAAGACATCGAGCTCGTTCGCTCGGTGCCCGGCGCCAACCTGCTTCTCAATGCAGCAGTGGCGCGCGCCAATCGCTAGGCCGGATCGAGACCAGCGCGCCGGAACGCCTCGATCGCTGGCGGCGAGCGCAGGAACTCGAGCAGCGCCCGAGCTTTGGCGGCCTTCGCACTCGCTTTCTCGATGCCAGCGACGAAGACCGTCACCAGCTGGAACGGCTCAGGCAGTGGACCGACGATGTCGATTCCGGCGACCTGCTTGAGCTCGGGCACCTGCTGGATGGCGAGCTCGACCTCGCCGGTCGGCAGGAACCGCGCGCACAGGCCGCCCGGCGGCGGAAAGCGGTTCTTGGCGTTGACCGCGTCGGCGATGCCCAGCTGCCCGATGACCTTGGCAAAGTGGATGCCGCTCGCGCCGCCGGCGGCGGGATCGGAGTAGGAGATCGCGCTCGCCGCGAGCAGCGTTCGCTTCAGCGCCTCGGGAGTGGCGATGTCGGGCCGCGGCGCGCCGGCCTTCACCGCGATCGCGGCCGGCGAGCTGGCAAGCGTCGTCTCGGAGCCTGCCAGAACGCGGCCGTCGCGAAGCATGGCGTCCTTGACCAGCGCCGGTGCGGTGTTCCAGGCGAAGTCGGGGCGGATGCCGGACTCGGCGACGAAGCGCGGCAGCAGGCTTTCGATGGCCGGCTGCACTGCGATCGAGCTGAAGACCTTCATGTCAGCGCTCATGTCAGCGCTCGCCCGGCCGCGGCGGCGCTATCGGCCGGCGCGCGGCGAGCGGCGCACGCCGGATGGCATCGAGGTCGATCGTCGGCATCGACTCGGCGACGTGCTTCAGCACCGCGTTCGCGAGCTCGTTGTAGCGGTCGAAGCTCTGGCGCAGTCGGCCGCGCCAGGCGAACTCGCCTCCATTGGCGTGCAGCTCGA
>VBAF01000139.1 GCA_005884705.1 Alphaproteobacteria bacterium | reverse complement strand
GCGTTGATCAGGTCGTGCGGCATCACGGTGTCGATGTCGATCGAGCTCATGCGCTCGCGGATGGCGCGCTCCATGCGCAGCAGGCCGACGCGGTACTGGTTCTCCATCAGCTCGCCGACCGAGCGAACGCGGCGGTTGCCGAGATGGTCGATGTCGTCGATCTCGCCGCGGCCGTCCTTGAGGCCGTGCAGGACCTTGACGACGGCGAGGATATCCTCGCGGCGCAGCGTGCGCTGGCTGTCGGGAATGCCCGAGAAATCCAGGCGCATGTTCATCTTGACCCGGCCGACCGGCGAGAGGTCGTAGCGGTCGAGGTCGAACAGCAGCCCGCCGAACAGGGTCTCGGCCTGTTCGAGCGTCGGCGGCTCGCCGGGACGCATCACGCGATAGATATCGAGCAGCGCCTCTTCACGGTTGGAGTTCTTGTCGGCCGCCAGGGTGTTGCGGATGTAGGGACCGACATTGGTGTGGTCGATCGCCAGCGTCGGCAGGACGTCGATGTCGTTCTCCTCGAACAGGTCGAGCACCGCCTGGGTGATCTCCTGGCCGGCCTCGACGTAGATCTCGCCGTTCTTCTCGTTGATGATGTCGAGCGCGGCGTAGCGGCCGATCAGCTCCTCGTTGGAGACGCGCATCTCCTTCAGCCCGGCCTCCTTGAGGCGGGCCAGCAGACGCGGCGTCATCTTGGCCGCCGCCTCGGCCACGGTCTTGCCGGTCTTGGCGTTGACCAGGTCGTGGGTGAGCTTCACGCCCTTCATCGACTCGGCGTCGAAGCCCGTGTTCCAGCCTTCCTTGTCGCGCTTGTAGACGACCTGGCCGTAGAACGCCGCGAGGATCTCCTCCGGCGACAGGCCCTGCGCCTCGGCGGGATCGAGCGGCTGGGCCTTGGTGGCGGCCGCGGCGCGCTTCTTGGCGGTCGGGTCATTGTCGAGCGCGAGCAGCAGCGTCGTCACCGGGATCTTGCGGCGACGGTCGATGCGGACGTGGATCAGGTCCTTGGCGTCGAACTCGAAGTCGAGCCACGAGCCGCGGTAGGGGATGATGCGGGCGGCGAACAGGTACTTGCCCGAGGAGTGGGTCTTGCCCTTGTCGTGGTCGAAGAAGACGCCCGGCGAGCGGTGCATCTGGCTCACGATCACGCGCTCGGTGCCGTTGACGATGAAGGTGCCGTTGTCGGTCATGAGCGGCATGTCGCCCATGTAGACATCCTGCTCCTTGATGTCGCGGATCGAGCGCGAGCCGGCTTCCTCGTCGATGTCCCAGACGACGAGCTGCAAGGTCACCTTGAGCGGCGCCGCATAGGTGATGCCGCGCTGCTGGCATTCCTCGACGTCGTACTTCGGCTCTTCGAACTCGTACTTCACGAACTCGAGGCTGGCGCGCTCGGCGAAGTCCTTGATCGGAAAGACCGAGCGGAAGACCTCCTGCAGGCCCGACGGCGTGCGCTTCGCCGCAGGCGTGACGCGCTGCAGGAAGCCCTCGTAGGAGCTCTTCTGGACCTCGATGAGGTTGGGCATCGGTGCCACAGACTCGATGTGCCCGAAGAAACGACGGATCCGTTTGCGCGTATTGAAGGCCGTGGCCATCGTGCGTCCTCGATTAGGTTCAAGGGCGGCGAACTACCCCGCTGCTGTCTCGGAACTCACGGCCCGCCAAAGCCGCTCGTCCCATCCATTGCAGAGGGCCACTTGTCGAAGCGGATCGAACGATCCGCTTCGATAAGGGGCCCGAACGGGCCGGCCCGAAGGCCGGCCCACCCGGAAGATATCTACTTGAGTTCGACCTTGGCGCCCTCGGCCTCGAGCTTGGCCTTGAGCTTCTCGGCGTCGGCCTTCGGCACGCCGTCCTTGACTGCCTTGGGCGCGCCCTCGACCAGGTCCTTGGCCTCCTTGAGGCCGAGGCCGGTGATCTCGCGCACCGCCTTGATGACGTTGATCTTCTTGTCGCCGACGGCGGTCAGCATGACGGTGAACTCGTCCTTCACCTCCGCCGGAGCGGCGGCAGCCGCACCCGGAGCCGCGGCGACCGCGACCGGAGCGGCGGCGCTGACGCCCCACTTCTCTTCCAGCAGCTTGCTGAGCTGAGCGGCCTCGAGGACCGTCAGGGTCGAGAGCTCCTCGACCAGCTTTTCAAGATTAGCCATTTCTATCTCCTAGTAACCCGAACTTCTGTCGTGACTTCGATATGAGTAGCGACCTACGCCGCCTTCGCGCCGTCTTCCGTGGCTCCGTATGCGCCGAACACACGAGCGAGCTGACCGGCCGGTGCTGCCAGGACGCCGGCGATCTTGGTCGCCGGGGCCTGGATCAGACCGATGATCGTGCCGCGCAGAGCGTCGAGGGACGGCAGCGTGGCGAGAGCCTGGACGCCTGCGACGTCCAGAGTGTTCTCGCCCAGCGCACCGCCCACGATGCTGAGCTTCTCGTTGCCCTTGGCGAAAGCCGAGATGACCTTCGCCGCAGCGACCGGATCCTTGGAGTAAGCGATGGCAGTCGGACCCTTGAACAAGGTTCCGAGCGCCGTGAAGGACGTGCCCTCGAGGGCACGCAGCATGAGTCTGTTCTTCGCGACCTTGTAGCTCGCGCCGGCTGCCCTGACCTTGCGGCGCAGGTCCGTCACTTCCTGGACGCTGAGACCGGACTGGCGGGTGACCACCATCAGGTTCGCGTCCTTGAAGATCTGGTTCAGCTCGGCGATCGCTTCGGCCTTTTCCGAACGATTCACGGCTTTCTCCAATTAAGGCCCGTCCTGGAGGATCCAGACCGGACCGGCTGCGTTAAGACCACGCAGCCTTCGTTGGCGGTTCACGCGAACGAAGACCGAATGGCCTTGCTCGCCTGCCCCGGAAGTTCGGGTCCTTGCGCGCGCGCAGTTGCCTGCGAGCGGAAATTCCCTTGCCCCCGTCTGCGCTGGCGGGTTTCCCCATTAGGCTCGGCCCCGAAAGAGCAAAGCACCGGCGGTCTCGGACAGGTTTCCCGCCGCTCACCGGAATGAGCGGCGAAACTCGATGACTTTTGCCTACGCGTTGAGCGCGGTGGCGGGGTCGAGCTTGACGCCCGGCCCCATGGTCGAACTGAGCGACACCTTCTTGATGAAGGTGCCCTTGGCGCCGCTCGGCTTGGCGCGATTGATCGCGGTCACCAGCGCCTTGACGTTGGCGGCGATCGCCTCCTCGGAGAACGACGCCTTGCCGACGCCGGCATGGACGATGCCGGCCTTCTCGGCGCGGAACTCGATCGAACCGGCCTTGGCGGCCTTCACGGCAGCCGTCACGTCCTGCGTGACCGTGCCGAGCTTGGGGTTCGGCATCAGGCCGCGCGGCCCGAGAACCTTACCCAGCCGGCCGACGACACCCATCATGTCGGGCGTGGCGACACAGCGGTCGAAGTTCATCTCGCCGGCATTGATCTTCTCGGCGAGGTCCTCGGCGCCGACCAGATCGGCGCCGGCCGCCTTCGCCTCCTCGGCCTTGGCGCCGCGGGCGAACACCGCCACCCGCACCGTCTTGCCGGTGCCGCTCGGCAGCTCGACCATGCCGCGCACCGCCTGGTCGGCGTGGCGCGGATCGATGCCGAGGTTCATGGCGATCTCGATGGTCTCGTCGAACTTCGCCTTGGCGTTCGCCTTGACCATCTTGACCGCCTCGTCGAGCGAGTAGGTCTTGTCGCGGTCGACCGACGTCATTGCCTGCTTGTAGCGCTTACCCTGGGCCATGGCTTAGTCCACCACCTGCAGGCCCATCGAGCGGGCCGAGCCAATGATCTGGGCCATCGCGCCCTCGATCGAATCGCAGTTGAGATCGGGCATCTTCTGCTTGGCGATCTCCTCGATCTGCGCCTTGGTCACCTTGCCGACGATCTGCGTGCCGACGGTCTTGGCGCCCGATTCGATGCCCGCCGCCTTCTTCAGGAAGTAGCTGTTGGGCGGCGTCTTGGTGATGAAGGTGAAGCTGCGGTCCTGGAACACGGTGATCACCACCGGGATCGGCATGCCCGCATCCATCTTCTGGGTGCGCGCGTTGAACTGCTTGCAGAATTCCATGATGTTGACGCCCTGCTGACCGAGCGCGGGCCCGATCGGCGGCGAGGGATTGGCCTTGCCAGCCGGCACTTGCAGCTTGACGTAGGCCTGGATTTTCTTGGCCATTGATGCCCCTCTCGATACACAGTTGGGCGGCGTGGTTCGGCCATGGCCGGCCTCCCACACCTACTCATGAGAAAAAGGCCGGCGCGGCGCGCCAGCCCCTTCAAGGGCGCGGGGTTTACCAATTTAGCCCGCGCCGCACAACCCCCCGAATTATGGCCCTTTTGGGGCGGAGGGGATGGCCTCCTAGAGCTTTTCCACCTGGGCGTAGTCGAGCTCGACCGGGGTCGAGCGGCCGAAGATCGAGACCGCGACCTTGAGGCGGGCCCGCTCCTCGTCGACATCCTCGACCGTGCCGTTGAACGAGGCGAAGGGGCCGTCGGCCACCTTGACCTGCTCGCCGATCTCGAAGCTCACCGCGGGTTTGGGCCGTTCGACGCCCTCCTGGACCTGCTTCAGGATCCGGTTCGCCTCGGTGTCGGAGATCGGCACCGGCTTGCCGCGACCGCCGCCGCCCAGGAAGCCGGTCACCTTGGCGGTGTTCTTCACCAGGTGCCAAGTCTCGTCGCTGAGGTCCATTTTCACCAGGACGTAGCCCGGGAAGAATTTGCGTTCGGTCTGCACTTTGGCGCCACGGCGGACCTCGACGACCTCCTCGGTCGGCACGATCACCTCGGAAATCTCCTCGGCCAGGCCCTTTTTCTGGGCCTGCTCGCGGATCGAGGAGGCGACCTTGTTCTCGAAGCCCGAATAGGCGTGAACCACGTACCAGCGATGAGCCATCTTAGGAAACCCCAAGCAACGTCTTGACGACGAAGCCGATGATCTTGTCGGCCACCAGGAAGAACAGCGCCGCGATCACGACGAAGATGAAGACCATGCTGGTGGTGATCATGGTCTCGCGCCGGGTCGGCCAGGTGACCTTGGCCACCTCGGCACGGACTTCGCGGACGAACTCGATGGGATTAATCATACTCACTGTTTGAAAAGGAAATGGCAGGAGTGGAGGGACTCGAACCCCCGGCCCTCGGTTTTGGAGACCGATGCTCTACCAACTGAGCTACACTCCTAGAGGCC
>VBAF01000138.1 GCA_005884705.1 Alphaproteobacteria bacterium | reverse complement strand
GGCCGATGCCGCGCAGCAAGGCGCCGATATTGTCGCCCGCCTCGCCCTGGTCCAGCAGCTTGCGGAACATCTCGACGCCCGTCACCACCGTCTTGGCGGTGGCCTTCAGGCCGACGATCTCGATCTCCTCACCGACCTTGACGATGCCGCGCTCGACCCGCCCCGTCACCACCGTGCCCCGCCCCGAGATCGAGAACACGTCCTCGATCGGCATCAAAAACGGCTTGTCCTTGTCGCGCACAGGCTGCGGAATGTAGCGGTCGACCTCGGCCATCAGCTTCAGGACCGACTGCTCGCCCTGCTCGGCGTTCTTGTCCTCGAGCGCCATCAGCGCCGAGCCGCGCACCACCGGAATGTCGTCGCCCGGGAACTGGTAGCTCTTCAACAGCTCGCGCACCTCGAGCTCGACCAGGTCCAACAACTCGGGGTCGTCGACCATGTCGACCTTGTTCATGTACACCACCAGCGCCGGCACCCCGACCTGGCGGGCCA
>VBAF01000137.1 GCA_005884705.1 Alphaproteobacteria bacterium | reverse complement strand
TCCGGCCGATGAAGAGAGCCTTGCGCCGTCCGCTTCCGGCTGAAATCGGTGGTTTCGCCAAAAACGGTGAAAACGGTCGAAAACGGTCCGGTTGCCGCGGCGCGCGTTCTGCGGGAACGTGCGGCATGCGCACGCAAGCCGAGAAAGGCCGCCTGTTCAAGGAGCGGCACGCCCAGCCGGGGATCCTGATCCTGCCTAACCCGTGGGATGCGGGCACCGCCAAGCTGCTGCATTCGCTGGGCTTCGAGGCGCTGGCGACGACCAGCCTCGGCATGTCCAATGCACTCGGCCGGCCCGACGGCGAGAACGTGGTGAGCCGGGCCGAGCTGCTCGAGAATTGCCGCGTGATTGCCGAGGCGACCGACCTGCCGGTCAATGCCGACCTCGAGAACGGCTATGCCGACGATCCCAGGGAGGCCGCCACCATCCTGCGCGATGCGGCCGCGGTCGGCATCGTCGGCGGCTCGATCGAGGATTGGAGCGGCGAGCGGATCTACGACTTCGGCCATGCGGTCGAGCGCGTCGCGGCGGGCGTCGAGATGGCGCGTTCGCTGCCGGTACCCTTCACCTTCGTGGCGCGCGCCGAGAACCTGATCCGCGGCCGCAACGACCTCGACGACACCATCCGGCGCCTGCAGGCCTTCGAGAAGGCCGGCGCCGACGTGCTCTACGCGCCTGGCCTGCGCGATCTGGCGGCCATGAAGCTGGTCGCTTCGTCGGTCGGCAAGCCGATCAATGTCGTGATGAGCGCCGCCGATCCGGCGTTGAGTGCCGTCGAGATGGAGGCGGTGGGCGTGAAGCGGCTCAGCGTCGGCGGCGCGCTGTCCCGGCTGGCGCTCGCGGCCTTCATGAAGGGCGCGCGCGAGATGAAGGACAAAGGCGGCTTCACCTGGGTGCGCGACACGCTGCCGAGCAAGGACCTCAAGGCGGTGTTCAGGCAGTAGCCCGGTGGGACAGCCCGCCGAGCGCGGGGATCGGGTCGGCGCCGATCTGGCGCAGCAACGAGGCGAGGTCGTAGTGGAAGCGCTCGCCCGCCATCAGCCCGTCGCGGAATGTCAGGATCACCACGAAGGGCTGCACGAAGGCGCGGCCGCTCGGCGGCACACCGAGGAACGGCCCGACATGCTTGCCGTGCCAGGTCGCTTCGGCAACGTAGAATTCGTCGGTGGTGACATAGGGCCGCTGGCCGGGGCCGCGGCGGACCTCGACGTCGAAGGTGTCCCACCACTGCCGGTAATGATCGGCCGCACCGGCGTGGCCGCGCCAGCGCTGGCCGGTCGCGAAGTCCTCGAACGCGCACTCGGGATGGAGCGTCGCCAGCGTGCCGTCGAGATCGTGGGCATTCTCGGCCTCGAGGTGGCGGCGGACGAGGCTTGCGAGGTCGGGATTCATGGCGGGTGGTTCCGTGCTATGATCGAACTCTGACAATTTATAAGAACTCTTATATGAACCGCAAGACGCGCCAGGCGATCCCGCCCGCCATTCCGCAAGTCGGCCAAGCCAAGCGCGGCCCGCAGGGGCATATCGGCTACCTGTTGCGCCAGGCCAGCGTCGCCCTGCGCAGCGCCATGGATCGAACGCTGACCGATCTCGAGGTCACGACGCCGCAATTCTCCGTCCTGACCATGATCGCCGCCTATCCCGGCCTGTCCGGCGCCGACCTGGCGAAGCTCACCTTCCTGACGCCGCAGACCATCAACGTGATCGTGCGCAATCTCGAACGCGACGGCTCGATCGAAAAGACGGCGCACGCCACGCATGGCCGGATCCTGCGCCTTCATGCGACGGCGAAGGGCCAGGCGCTGCTCAAGCGCTGCCGTGCCCGTGTCGCCAAGATCGAGGCGCAGTTCGGCGGGCTGTTGGGCAAGGACGACGAAAAGATCGTGCGGCGCTGGTTGAGCGCGGTGGCCGGGACGCTACGCTAGGATCTTCGCGCGCTGCGGATCGACCGCGGCGCCGTCGATGCGGTGCGCCGCGTGTCGCTGGGTGAAGGCCTCGATCTCGTAGTCGGCGTGATCCGCCTCGTCGGCGGCGACATAGCCGAAGGCAATGGCCTTGCCGATCGTGTGTCCCCAGCCGGCCGAGGAGGTGACGCCCAGGACCTTTCCGTTCCGCCGGATGGCCTCGCCGCCGTAGAGTTGAACGGGCTCGTCGACCAGCAAGGTGATCAGCTTGCGCTTCGGACCGACCGCCTTTGCCTTCTCGAGCGCGGCCCGGCCGATGAAATCGACTTTCTTCTTGAGCGACACCGCGAAGCCCAGCCCGGCCTCGTAGGGCGTGTAGTCGGGCGTGATGTCGGATCCCCAGTAGAGGTACCGCTTCTCGAGCCGCAACGAGTCGATGGCGCGGTAGCCGGCATCGCCGAGGTCGAATTCGCGGCCGGCTGCCCACAGCAGTTCGTAGACATGCTGGGCGTATTCGGTCGGCAGGTGCAGCTCCCAGCCCAGTTCGCCGACATAGGTGACGCGCAGCGCCAGCACCGGGGCGTAGCCGATGCGCAGTTCGCGGGCGGTCATGTAGGGGAAGGCGTCGTTGCTCACGTCGCCGTCGGCCACTTTCTCCAGGATCCGGCGGGCCATCGGGCCGGCGAGATTGATCGTGGCGCGCGCCGAGGTGAGCTCCTGCACCGTCACCGATCCGTCGCTCGCCAGGTGCTGGCGGATCCATCCCATGTCGCGCACGCCGAAGGCGCTGCCGGTCACCATGTAGAAGCGGTCTTCGCCGAGGCGGGCGAAGGTGAGGTCGGCCTCGATGCCGCCGCGCTGGTTGCAGAGCTGGGTGTAGACCAGGGCGCCGGGTACCTTGTCGAGGTCGTTGGCGGCAAGCCGCTGCAGGGCGGCAAAGGCGCCCGGCCCCGAGATTTCGTATTTCGAGAACGAGCTCTGGTCGATCAGCACAGCGCGCTCGCGTGCGGCGCGGCACTCCTCGCCGACCGGCTTGAACCAGTTCGGCCGCTGCTCGAACGACGGCTTGTCGACCGGCTCGATACCGGGCGGCGCAAACCAGTTGGGCCGTTCCCAGCCGAAGCGCGAGCCGAACACCGCGTTCCTGGCCGCCAGGATCGGATAGAGCGGCGAGCGGCGGCCGCCGCGCGCGCTCGACAGCTCTTCGATCGGATAGTGGATCTGGTAGTAGCGCCAGTAGCTGTCGACGCTGCGTTCGGCGAGATACTTCGCGCTCATGTGATGGTTGCCGAAGCGGCGCACGTCGAAAGCCCAGAGATCGAGGCCGGGTTCGCCCTCGACGATCCATTCGGCCATCGCTTTGCCGGCGCCGCCGGACGCAGCGATGCCCGAGGTGAAGCCGCAGGCGACGTAGAAATTGTCGCGCTCGGGCGCCAGACCCATGATCGGCTCGCCGTCGGGCGAGATCGGGATCGGGCCATTGATCACCGTGCGGATGCCGATCTCGTTCAGGATCGGCAGGCGCTCGGCGGCGGGCAGCATGAAGGCTTCCAGCCGGTCCTGGTTGGCCTGGAAGAGTTCGCGGCCGAAGTCGAAGGGCACGCCGGTGCTGCCGAAGGTCGGCGTGCCTTTTTCCCAGCCGCCGATGGCGAGCGCGCCGGGTTCGGGCTTGAGATAGAAGATCCTGTCGGGGTCGCGCAGCGTCGGCAGGCCCCGGGGGATGGCGTCGCTCTTCTCGGTGATGATGTACTGGTGCTCGACCGCGCCGGCGGGAACCTGCACGCCAGCCATTTTCGCCACGTCGCGCGCCCAGATGCCGGCGGCATTGACCACGATCTCGCAGGCGATCGCGCCCTGGTCGGTGAGCACGCGCTTGATGCGGCGGCCCTCGAACTCGAAGCCCTGCACCAGCACCTTCTCGACGATGCGCACGCCGCCGGCACGCGCGCCCTTGGCATAGGCCATGGTGAGGCTCGACGGCTCGACCGAGCCGTCGGTCGGGACGAAGACCGCGCCGACGATGCCGTCGGCCGTGATTAGCGGAAATTTCTCGACCGCCTCCCTGGGCGACAGCGTGTGCAGCTCGAAGTCGAAGCTGCGCGCTGTCGTCGTCATGCGCTTGAGTTCGCTCCACCTCTCCGCGGAGGAGGCAAGGCGCAGGCTGCCGACCGGCTTCCACTCGGTCGCCTGGCCGGTCTCGGCTTCGAGGCGGCCGTAAAGCTGGGCGCTGTACTGCATCAGGCGGGTCAGGTTGCGCTTGCTGCGCAACTGGCCGACGAGGCCGGCGGCGTGCCACGTCGAGCCGTGCGTCAGGCCGCTTTTCTCCAACACCACGACGTCGCGACGGCCGAGCTTGGCAAGGTGGTAGGCTATCGAGCAGCCGATCGCGCCGCCGCCGATAACGACGATCTCAGCCTGGGTGGGCAGGTTCACGCCTTCAGTTCCCCGAGATACCAGTCGAGGAAATGCGCCACGTTGCGCTCACGCACCTTGGAGAACGGGCCGGGCACGTAGGCCCGCGAGCTGACGCCGAGCTGCTGGTCGGCGCAGATCGTCCAGTCCTGCTTGTTGGTGACGTCCCAGATCGGCAGCAGGCGCTCGAGCGTGTAATCCTTGCCCTCGACTGCCTTGCCGTCGACCAGCCAGTAGCCGCGCACCAGCGTCTCGTCGGGGCCGAGCGGGGTCAGCCGGGCGGCGGCGGCATAATCGCAATTGGTATGCTGCCAGAAATTGGGAAACACGGTGGTGCGCAAGGTGCCTGAGTCCCATTCCGTGATGTCGCCCATCAGGCGGTTGCACAGCGGCTTGCCGTCCATGCTTTGGGTCACGGAGCCTTCCATCACCGGCGTGCGGTGGCAGCGGAAGGCGGCACCGGTCATGGTCGACATCGCATCGCCTTCGTCGAGGCCGAGCGCGCGGAAGCGGGCGTTGGCGCGCGCCACGATGGCATCCATGTCCGGCTGCAGGCTGGGATCGAGCATCGCCGCGTCGCGCTGTACGTCATACGCCGCCGAATTGTATTCCTTGTGATTGGGTGGGCAGTGGTAGCACTCGCGATTGTTCTCGAACACGATCTTCCAGTTCGCCTTGACGACGTAGTCGGCCTGATGCGCGATCTTGGCGCGCCCGATGGCATGCGGCTTCATCTTGCGCCGGATCGTGGCCAGGGCGTCCGAGAAATCGGGCGGGGTGTCGCTGAACGAGAAGAACAGCAAGCCGGCCGCGTCGACGATCGAGATCGGCCGCAGCGACAGGCCTTCCTTGT
>VBAF01000136.1 GCA_005884705.1 Alphaproteobacteria bacterium | reverse complement strand
CGACAGCGTCGACCATTCGCCCATGTCGTGGAAACGCTCGTCGCCCTCGACGCCGTCCATGCCGGCGAAGCGCTCGGCGATCTTGCGGTGCTGGGGCGCCAGGATGTTGACGCAGAAGAAGCCGGCCTCGCCGATCGGGTCGTGGGCGGAGGCCGTCTTGTTGACGCAGACCAGGAGCTGCGGCGGCTCGGCCGACACCGAGCAGACCG
>VBAF01000135.1 GCA_005884705.1 Alphaproteobacteria bacterium | reverse complement strand
CCGCTACCGGCCTCGCCGCCGACACCGCCCCCGATGTCGCGTTGCGGCACATCGTGCGGGAGTGCCATGCCGACCTCCTGAAATATCGCGCCGTCGCCCTGCAGAGCCGCCGGCCGACCGGCATCCACCAGACCCGGGTGGCGCTGCGCCGCCTGCGCGCGGCCTTCGGGCTATTCCGCAGCGCCGTCGACGGGCCGGTCGTGCGCGCGCTCTCGGCCGAGGCCAAATGGCTGGCCGGCGAATGCGCGCCGGCGCGCGACCTCCATGTCTTCCTGAACGAAACGATCGACGAGGTCCCGCCGGAGATCAAGCGCATCGCAGCGCGGCTGGCCAAGGCGCATCTCCAACGGGCGCGCGCCGCCCTGTCGGGTGCCCGCTACAACGCCTTCGAGGGCCAGCTCAGCACCTTCATGCAGGCGCCGCCGCACGGCGCATCCGGTCGGCTGGACGAGTTCGGCCGCGCCCTGCTCGAGCAGCGCCATCAAAAGGTCGAGCGTCGCGGCCGGCATCTGGCCAAGCTCGACCGCAGGCACCTGCACAAGCTCAGGATCGCGATCAAGAAGCTGCGCTATGCCGCGACCTTCTTGCAGCCGGCCTTTGCAGCGGCCCCTTTTGATTCGAAGGCGGCGAAGGCCTATATCGAGGCAACAGTGCGCCTGCAGGGCGCGCTCGGCACCCTGAACGACCGCGCGGTAGCGGCCCAGATGCTGGACGACATCGCGGTCGCGGCCCGCCCGACAGAAGACGTCGCCCGGCCGCTGCGCAAGCTCGCCAAGCAGGCCGGGGCCGGCGAGAAGCGTCGCCGCCACAAGCTCGAGCGGGCGTGGACGAGGTTCAGCAAGGCCGAGCGCTTCTGGCAGGACCAAACGGAGTGACGATGAGCAACACGCAGACCGCCGCCGAAGAACGCATTCCCGTGACCGTGCTGACCGGCTTCCTGGGCAGCGGCAAGACCACGCTCTTGAACAAGCTGCTACGCCGGCCCGAGCTCGCCGACACCGCGGTGATCATCAACGAGTTCGGCGAGATCGGCCTCGATCACCTGCTGGTCGAGAAATCGAACGACGAAGGCATGGTGACGCTGAATTCCGGCTGCCTGTGCTGCACCGTACGCGGCGACCTGGTGCGCACCATGAGCGAGCTGTTCCTCAAGCGCGCCAAGGGCGAGGTGACGCCGTTCAAGCGCATGGTGGTCGAGACCACGGGCCTCGCCGACCCCGCGCCGATCCTGCACACCTTGATGACCGATCCGCTGCTCGCCTCGCGCTACCGGCTCGACGGCGTGGTGACGACGGTCGACGGCGTCAACGGCGCCAGCACCCTCGACAATCACGAGGAGGCAATCAAGCAGGCCGCGGTCGCCGACCGGCTGCTGCTCACCAAGGTCGACATCGCCGACGCAGCCAAGCTCGACGCGCTCAAGCACCGCCTGCAGCATCTCAATCCCGGCGCGTCGGCGATCTCGATTTCCGACGGCGAGATCGATCCCGACGCGATCCTCAATGCCGGCCTGTACAATCCCGACAGCAAGACCGCCGACGTCAAGCGCTGGCTGCACGAGGAAGCCTACGAGGGCAGCCATGACCATGGCCATCATCACGGGCACGATCATGGCCACGAGCACAAGCATGAGCACGGCCACGCCGAGCAGGACCCGCACAACGTCAATCGCCACGACGACCGCATCAAGGCATTCTGCATGACCTTCGACGAGCCGATGAGCTGGGCCACGGTGGCGGCGGCGTTCGACGCGCTGGTGACCTATCGCGGCCCCGACCTGTTGCGCATGAAGGGCATCCTGAACGTCAAGGACACCGACAAGCCGGTGGTGATCCACGGCGTGCAGCACGTCTTCCATCCGCCGGCGACGCTCGATGCCTGGCCCGAGGGCGACGACCGCAAGAGCCGGGTGGTGTTCATCACCCGCGACATCGCCGAGAGCACCATCCGCAAGGTCTTCGCCTCCTTCTTCGAAGCCGAGAAGAAGGGCTGGGGCCAGGAACAGCAGCAACAGCAGTAACGCCTGTTGTCGCCCGTCGCGAAAGATGATGGGGTAGCGCGCACGAACTGGCCAGCAAGAGCCGCAGTGCGAGGGGAAACGACCAACGGAGCGTACGCATGGCTTTTGTGATCAGGCGCCGCGAAATCATTTGCGTGGCGGCGTCGGCGGCCGGCATGGCCGCGTTCGGCGCACGGGCCCAGGGCAAGACCGGCTCGGGCGTCTATCCGGTGGCGGTACCCACCTACCAAGTCCAGTTCGTCGCCCAGGAGAAGGGCTTCTTCAAGGACGAGGGCTACGAGTTCAAGCTGATCCAGGGCGGCTCCGGCGTGAAGACGCGCGAGATCCTCGCCTCGCGCCAGGGCGACTTCGCGATCGCCGACATCCAGCACGTCCTGCAGCTCAACAAGAACGGCCGGCCGACCCGCGCGCTCAACACGCTCGACCAGCGCGCGCCCGGCGTGCGCTTCGCCATCCGCAAGGACCTCTACGATCAGGGCATCGATACGGTGCAGAAATTCGCCGCCTGGAAGCGGCCCGACGGCAAGAAGCCGATCCTCGGCATCTCCTCGCTCGGCGGCACCTCGCACCTGTGGTCGCACTATTTCATGGGAAGTATGGGCTTCGCCGACAAGGTGACCTGGATCGGCGTCGGCAATGTCGACACCATGCTGGGCACGCTGAAGACCAAGCAGATCGACGTGCTGTCGAGCGCCATCTCGGTGACGACCGAGGCCGAGAAGAACGGCTGGGGCAAGGTGATCTACTCGCCGAGCGAGGAGAAGACCTGGAACTCGGTGATCGGCGGCCCGGTCCCGGTCAACGCCAACTTCTGCCTCGCCGCGACGATCGACAAGGAGCCGGAGAAGGTCCAGGCCTTCACCAACGCCGCTTGGCGCGCGGTGCAATGGATCAAGGCCAACAGCCCGGAGAACATCCTGGGCGCCATCGAGCGCTTTGTCGGCTCGACCTCGCGCGAGGCCAACCTGCTCGAGATCGGCGAGCTCAAGGATGTCGCCGACTGGAACGGCCTGATCAAGCCCGACGCCTGGGCGCGCGGCGAGAAGGTCTGGTACGGCGAGCTGACCGGCCTGAAGCCGATCAAGATGGAGGACGCCGTCGACGACAGGTTCCTCAAGGCGGCGCATGGCAAGTATCCCGCCTGAAGCGGCGGCAGCGCGCTGCCGCATCGAGATCGACAAGCTGCGCAAAGGGTTCCTCGCCTCCGGCAACGAAGGGGACCGTGAAGTCGTCGCCGTCGACGATGCCTCGTTCCGCATCAACGACGGCGAGTTCGTCGCCCTGCTCGGCCCCTCGGGCTGCGGCAAGAGCACGATCCTCAACATGGTGGCGACGCTGATCGCGCCGTCGGGCGGCGCAATCAAGGTCGATGGCGCGCCGGTCACCTTCGGCAAGCCGGAGCGCCATGTCGGTTACGTCTTCCAGAAGGACACGCTGTTTCCCTGGCGGACCGTCGAGGACAATATCGGCTATGCGCTGGAACTCGCCGGCGTGCCGTCGGGCGAGCGGCGGGGGCGCGTCGCCGAGGCGATCCACCAGGCGGGCCTCGACGGCTTCGCGCGCTTCTACCCCGCTTCGCTGTCGGGCGGCATGCGCCAACGGGTGTCGCTGATGCGCACCCTGATCGCGAACCCCGAGATCCTGCTGATGGACGAGCCGTTCGGTGCGCTCGACACCCACACCAAGCTCGACATGCATTCGGTGCTGCTCGACCTTTGGGAGCGCCAGCGCCAGACCGTGCTGTTCGTCACCCACGATCTCGGCGAGGCGCTGACCCTGGCCGACCGCATCATCCTCTTGTCGGCCCGGCCCGGCCGCGTGAAGCAGGATTTCCGAGTCGACTTTGCGCGCCCGCGCGATGCGGTCGCCTTGCGCGAGACCCGGCAATACGCCGAGCTGTTCTCGCGCATCTGGCATTCGCTCGGCGAAGAATTCACCAAAAGCCGCAACGCATGAGGCGCATCGCCACTCTCCTGTGGCAGGTCGCCATCGGCCTGGGCGCCCTCGCGATCTGGGAATGGGGCTGGGCGCTCCACGACAGGCTGCCGTGGCTGGTGCCCGACCTGCTCGACCCCTACTTCGTCTCCAAGCCGTCGGCGATCTTCCAGCAGTTCCTCGGCATGAGCTGCCTGGTCGGCCGCGACGGCACCTGGTCTTTCGCCACCGACGGCGCGTTCGCGAAATGCATGGGCCGGTCGGACAACAACCTCTGGATCGCGACCTGGTTCACGCTCAAGAACACGCTGTGGGGCTTCCTGACCGGCGTGAGCTCGGGCTTCGTGCTCGGCCTGCTGCTCGGCCGCTCCGATCGGCTGAGCGAGATCTTCTATCCCTACATCACCGCGTTCAACTCGGTCCCGCGCATCGCGCTCGCGCCGATCATCATCCTGGCCTTCGGCATCGGCGATGCCTCCAAGATCGTGACCGCCTGGCTGGTCGTGGTGTTCCTGGTGTTCTTCAACACCTTCGAGGGCGCGCGTTCGGTCGATCGCGACCACATCAACGCCGCCCGCCTGCTCGGCGCCAGCGAATGGCAGGTCACGCGCACGGTGATCGTGCCCTCGACCATGGCCTGGCTGTTCGCCTCGCTGTCGCCTGCCATCTCCTTCTCGCTGATCGGCGTGATCGTCGGCGAGTTCATCGGCGCCGAGCACGGCATCGGCCGCATGATCATCGAGGCCGAGGCGCGCGGCGAGGCCGCCGGCATGATGGTCGCGGTGTTCGTGCTGATGATTGCCGGCGTCATCCTGTCGGCGCTGGTGCGCCGCGTGCAGGCCTACCTGCTGCGCTGGCGGCCGGCGCAGCAGCTCTCAGCGTGACGGCACTGTCTCGAAGCAGGTCAGTCCGCGCGAGCTGTCGTCCCAGGCCGGCCGGCTGCGCGTGAAGATCGCGATCTGCGGCTTGAACTGCGCGGTGTCGTCGAGCGAGCCGGCATAGAGGTTGATCAGGCCGGGCATGACCTCGGCCGTGCCGTAGACGATGCTGTGGCAGGTCGGGCACGAGAAGCGCGTCGCCGTCCGGCCGCTGCCACCGGTCGTGGCGTAGGCGCGCGTCGGGCCTTCGACCGCGACGGCGGTCGCGTCGAAGCACAGCCAGCCGACATGGCCACCCCCCGTCAGGCGCTGGCAGTTGCGGCAATGGCAAAGGCCCTGCGCCTTGGGCTCGCCCTCGGCGCGATAGCGCAGCGCGCCGCACAGGCATCCGCCGGTGATCATCGCCCGACTATGCCACGCGCTGCACGGTTGGCCAGACCAAGGTGCGGCCGGTGCCGCCGGTGCGCCACACCAGGAAGCCGACGATCGCGAGGTTCAGCAGATTGAACACGACGCTGATGCCGAAGGCCGGCGCGTAGTAGCCGAAATGGTCGTAGAGAGAGCCGGCGAACCAGCTGCCGAAGGCCATGCCGCTCATCGCCGTGAACAGGGTGAGCGGCATGCGCCACGACGCTTCCGAGGCCGGGAAGAGATCGCGGACCGCCAGACTGTAGGACGGGATGATGCCGGCGAAGCCGAGCCCAAACGCGGCCGACACCGCGAACAGGCCGACCTCGTCCTGGGTCAGCCGATCCGGTCGGCCAGCGAACCCCAGGCCTGGCGCGCCAGGAAGGCCGAGCCCAGCATCACCGAGAGCATCGCCGCGCCATGCGTCGGCTTGATGCCGATATCGCCGCACAAGGCCACGATGTGCGCCGACGGCACCGACATCGGAATGCAGCAGCAGAATCCGGCGACGCAGATCAGCGTCTGCGCCACGTTGGGCGAGAAGCCGGCGACCCTGGGACGCCCGCCCGACGCCGATGACGCGTGACGCGCCGGGACCGGCGCAGGCTTGGGCGGCTCCTTGAGGAACATCGCCGCGGGCAGGATGAAGGCGAGCGCGAACACGCCGTAGGCGAGCATCACGGTCTGCCAGCCGAACGCGGTCAGGCCCTGCTCGAACAGGGCAGGCCACAGGACGCCCGCGACGTACTGGCCCGAGGAGATCAGTGCGATCGCGGCACCTCGCCGGCGCTCGAACCAGCGGCTGACATAGACCAGCAGCGGCGGATAGACGCCGCCATTGCCGAGGAAGCCGAGCAACGCATGGCCGACGTAGAGCGCCCAGATCGAACCGACCGACGAGAGCGCCAACCCACCGGCGATCATGCAGGCGCCGATCGTGACGGTGCGACGCAAGCCGATGCGGTCGGCCAGCCAGCCCATCAGGATGCCGCCCGAGCCGGTGCCAACCCAGACCAGCGCGCCCGCCAGCGCCAGCACCGAACGGTCGGTGCCGAGCGCCTCCTGCATCGGCTTCATGCCGACCACGATCACCAGCGGCGAGCCGTAGGACACCGAGAGGATGGCGAGCACCAGCCACGCCGTCTTCCACGAGGCGCGGCTATCGACGCCGCCGCTGCCCGCCGCGCTGTCCATTGACCGTCTCCTCCACCGTCGGGCGCGCAGGCTTTCTGATACCATCGCGCGCCCGATCGAGGAGGCACTATGGCGGAGAATGCAACGCGGCGCGACACGACGGCCCTGCAGGCCCTCGCGACAGGCGGAACGGTCGTGGTGGCGTCGACCGGCAACGGCGCGTTCGAGCAGGTGCTGCTCGACGGCCGCCACACGCTCATCGGCGACGAGCCCAAGGCGGTGGGCGGCGGCGATGCCGGGCCTGGTCCCTACGAGCTGCTGCTGATGTCGCTCGGCAGCTGCACCTCGATGACGGTGCACATGTA